>DAORHS010000070.1:0-11180 GCA_035438165.1 Prosthecobacter sp. | reverse complement strand
CTTGCCATCGATGGCGACACCAACGGCGACAAGACCAAGGGCAAGAGCGTGATGCACACCAATGGCAATGCGCGTGGCGCACCGTGGTGGGAACTCGACCTCGGCCGCGAGACGCCGCTGCAAAAGATTGTCATCTGGAACCGCACCGACGGCGGCTTCGACGAGCGTTCCCTGAACCTCACCGTGCAGGTGCTCGACAGCGAAAAGAAGGTCCTCTGGGAAAAGAAAAGCCTGCCCAAGCCCGATCCGACGCTCGAACTCGCCGTGGGTCAATGATCTGCGCCAACAGCATTCTCCATGCGGCCGGCGCTGATTTCGCATGCGGGCCTCGCGTATGAATCTCCAACCGTGAAAAGCCTCCCTGCCCTTTCTTTGCTTCTGCTCGCGTCGCACGCTGCCGCCGTCGATTTCGTCCAGGACATCCAGCCGATCTTCAGCGCGCACTGCTACAAGTGCCACGGCCCGCACAAGCAGGAGGCCGCGTTCCGGCTCGACCACAAACCTACCGCACTCAAAGGCGGCGATTTTGGCATCGCGATCATCGCTGGCAATGCGGACGACAGCCGCCTCATGCACGCCGTGCTCGGCACGAACCCGAAGATGCGCATGCCGCGCAAAGGCGATCCGCTCTCCGCTGACGAGATCGCCAAACTCAAAGCGTGGATCGATGCCGGTGCCGTGTGGCCGGACAGTGCGAGCGTGAAGCTCGAGCAAAAGACCGACCACTGGGCCTTCAAACCGCCGGTGAAACCGAAGGTCCCCGCGAATGCGCAGCATCCCATCGATGCTTTCATCTTGGAGCGTCTTGAAAAAGAAGGCCTCAAGCCCTCGCCCAAAGCCTCACCGGAAACGCTGAGGCGTCGTCTTCATCTCGATCTCGTCGGCCTGCCGCCTGATCCGTCTCAAATTTCAAATCTGGAATCTGAGATTGCCAGCTTGCTGGCTTCCCCGCACTACGGCGAACGCTGGGCGCGTCACTGGCTCGACGGCGCACATTACGCCGACAGCAACGGCTATGAAAAAGATCCGATGCGCTTCATCTGGTTCTACCGCGACTGGGTCATCAACGCCTACAACCGCGACCTGCCCCACAACGAGTTCATCATCCAGCAGATCGCCGGCGATCAATTGCCGAAGGCCACGCAGGATCAGATCGTCGCCACCGGCTTCCTGCGCAATTCGATGATCAACGAGGAAGGCGGCGTCGATCCCGAGCAGTTCCGCATGGAGGCCATGTTCGACCACATGGAGGTCATCGGCAGAAGCATCCTTGGCCTCAGCATCGGCTGCGCCCAGTGCCACAACCACAAGTACGATCCGATCTCGCAGGAGGAGTACTACCGGATGTTCGCCTACCTCAACAACGACAACGAACCCTGGCGCGTCGTTTACACCTCCGGCGAGCAGATGCAGCGCTCCCAGCTTCTCACGCGCATCACCGAGCTCGAAACGAAGCTCAAACACGATCATTCCGACTGGCAGCAGCGCATGAATGCGTGGAAGGCAATGGTCAAAGCCGCGCAGCCTCAGTGGCGCACGCTTCATTTCGTCGATGATCCTTCCGGCGGTGAAAAAGCCCTGCGCCAGCCCGACGGCAGCATCCTCGCGCAAGGCTACGCGCCCACGAAGAGCGAGGTGAAGTTCGTCGTGAAGCTCGACGCTTCGCTTGAAGGGGGCGCGGACACTTCTGTCCGCTCTGGAAGCGCTGAACCTGCGGACAAGAGTGTCCGCGCTCCCTTCATGAAGATCGCCGCCTTCCGCCTCGAACTCATGAACGACCCGAACCTGCCCGCCTACGGCCCCGGACGCTCGCAGAAAGGCACCGCCGCGCTCACCGAGTTCAACGCCGAGATGAAGATCGACGGCAAGATGACGAAGCTGAAGTTCATCCAAGCCACCGCCGACTTCGGCGAGGCGGAAAACACGCCGCTCGTGCCCTTCGCCCGTGACAAGGAGATCGAGAAGGACAAACGCGTCACCGGCCCCATCAGCTACGCGATCGACGGCAAAGCCGACACCGCCTGGGGCATCGACGCCGGTCCCGGACGCCGCAACGTGCCGCGCAACGCCGTTTTCGTGCTCGAAAAGCCTGTCGAGGTGATGCCGGACGCCGAACTCACCATCGGCCTCAGCATGAAACACGGCGGCTGGAACAGCGATGACCTGCAAACCATGAACCTCGGCCGCTACCGCATCAGCAGCGCCGAAAGTAGTCCAGTTGCGCCGCAACTGGCCGTTCTGAACCCAAACTCCTTCGCCGTCTTCCGCACCACCGTTCCCGAGTGGAAGGCCGTGAACGACGAGATCGAATCGCTGTGGAAACAGCATCCCGAAGGCACCACCACGCTCGTGCTCGATGCCCGCGAGCAACCACGCATGACCACCGTGCTCAAGCGTGGCGATTTCACCAAACCCGGAGATAAAGTCACCACTGGCGTGCCTGCCGTGCTCAATCCGCTGCCGCAAAATGCGGACAGCTCACGACTCACCTTCGCGAAATGGCTTGCCAGCCGCGAGTCACCCACCACCGCCCGTGCGTATGTGAACCGTGTGTGGCAGGCCGTCTTCGGCACCGGTTTGGTCGAGACCGCCGAGGACTTCGGCACGCAAGGCACGCCACCGAGTCATCCAGAGCTGCTCGACTGGCTCGCCGTCGATTTCATGGAGCACAAGTGGAGCACGAAGCATCTGCTCAAGCTCATCGTCACGAGCGAGACCTACCAGCAGTCCAGCAAAGTCACGCCGCAGCTCCTCGAACGCGATCCCTACAACCGCCTCCTCGCCCGCGGTCCGCGCTTTCGCGTCGAAGGCGAAGTCGTGCGCGACATCCAGCTCGCCGCCAGCGGCCTGCTCAATCCCGCCGTCGGCGGACGCCCCGTCATGCCGCCCGCGCCCGCGTATCTCTTCGAAAAACCCGCCAGCTACGCGCCCTTCCCCTGGCACGTCGATGAAGACGCGAACCAGTTCCGCCGCAGCGTCTATGTCTTCCGCCGCCGCAGCACGCCCTATCCGTTTTTGAGCACCTTCGACGTGCCGAACGGTGAATCCTCCTGCATCCGTCGCTCCAAGAGCAACACACCGCTGCAGGCGCTCATGACGCTCAACGAAACCATGAGCATGGAAGCCGCCAAAGCGCTCGGCGAACGCATGTGGAAGGAAGGCGGCGCCACGGACGCCTCCCGCATCGCCCACGGCTTCAAACTCTGCACCAGCCGCGCACCCACGCCGAAGGAAAGCAGCGTCCTGCTCGACATGCTTCATCGCCACGAGAAAAAACAAGGTGAACTCGCTCCGCAAACGCTCATCGCCCGCGTGTTGCTCAACCTCGACGAGACGATCACGAAGGAGTGAGGTTCCTCAGCGCTCGAAGAGTTTCACTTTTTTCGTGAAGCCCTCCACCTCTGCCCCGGACACGCCAGGAAAGGCCTCGAACTTCAGCTTTCGTTCCGGCAGCACCTGCACAAGCACGGTGCCTTGCACTTGATCCCCCTCGGGACGCATCTGCGGCTGCCCGGAACTGCCGAGTTGCCCAAAGACGAGTTCGTATTTCACGACGCCGTCCTTCTCGCCGATGGTCGCGGGATCGGGTTGATTGCCCTTCACCCAAAACTGCGCGGCGCGGCCATCGTAATTGCCGATGGAGAAGACGATGACCTTCGGATCAAGATGATGATACACGATGGAAAGATGACCGATCCAGTAGTCAATGCGGCGGTTGAGGCCGGCGTAGCCGCCGGTGCCCTGCTCATACCAGTTGCCGATGAGTTTGCCGTCGATGTCGTAGTCGATGCGGCCGCCGAAGGGCGGCACCTTGCGCGCGTCTTTTTTGATCAACTCGCCGCGCAAGGGTTCGTCGATGTAGTCGAAGGGATCGACGACGTGCGGTTTCTGCGGGTCGCGTTGCAGGAACTGTTCGGGCTTGATGAAGCCTTCGCGCGTCGTGTTCGTATCGATCAGCGCGAAGTCGAAGGTCTGGTTGCCGACCTTGCCGATGACTTGTCCGGCTTTCACCGGAATGCGCACGCTGACCGGCTGGCCGGGCTGCACGCCGCCGGGCACCTGCTTCATGATGGCGGCATCGACTTCGATGAGATGATCGACGTAGCTCCACACCTGCGCGGAGTGTTCGATGAAGACCTTCAAATCGACGGCGCGGTCAAACACACTGGGATCATACTTCGCCTGCCCGCCCTGCGGATTCGGCCGCCATTGCAGCATGACGATGAAACCATCGGCCACAGCGATGACGTCGTAGAGCTGGCTGAAGTCACTCGTGTCCACGCCGCTGCCCTGGCCGGGCGGACGACGCTCACCATCGCCACGCATGTTGCCGCGACCCTGGTTCACCGCACCCTTCGGCACGAGATACAGGTGATCACTCGGCGTCGTGTGACCGCTCTGCATGTTCCCCAGCGGGATGATGTAGCCGATGTCATCGAGCCGCAGCGGGAAGCTTTGCAGTTTCACCGGCCCGTCGCCCTGCGCCTGGCCACGGCTCCACATCTGATTGATCAACCCGGCCGTGGTGGTGACCGGCTTTCCGTCGAGCGGCAGCAGCAAGGATGCGGGCGACGGAGACCCGCTTTGCGAACGTTGCAGCGCCTCATCGAACCGCATCTCAGACAGCCACTCCACCAACCACGCATCATCGGCACGGAACGACGGTTGCTGACCACGCCGATCATCGCGTGGCGGCCCTGTGACTGCCAGGATCCAGCCGCCGTCTTTGGCCGCCACGGCTCCGGGATCAGCGCCCATGACCTGGATGCCGCTGACCAGCCGCCAGTTTGAACCCTCCACGCTCGCTGCCACGAATCCGCCTTCGCCGGTGCCGAAGAAGGTGATCACCTTGCCGTCGGACTGCGTGTTGCCGAGCCAGCGACGACGGCCCTCGATTTTTACATCATCGACACGGGTGAAGTTGAGGCCGTCGGTGCTCGTGGCGTGGTAGCCAATGCCATCCACGGGCTGCATCATGGGACCCTGGCCACGACGATCGGGCCGCTTCGGCTGCTCACCGTTGTCGGGGGAGAAAAGATGAAACACGCCCTGATGCAGCACCACGGCGCAGTCGATGACGGAACGTCCTTCGATCTTGAAGCGTTCGCCAGGTTCGAAAGTGTAGTCGATGCCGTCGCTCGAAATCGCGGAATGGATGCGCTGCAGATCTTCGTCGAACTGCCGCCCTTGCAGCGAGGTGAAGTACATGCGCACGCGGCCGTCCGGCAGCGGCACCAGCGTGGGATCGAACGGGAAGCGCATGCCTTCCGGCAGGCCGTTCAGTTTCATCACCACGGGCGGTGTCCAGGTTTTGCCCTCATCGGAGGAAAAATGTACCGCCACCTTGTCGAATGCTGCCGGATCATTCTCCGGGAAGTGCTGATGCGCGGCGATGAGCCGGCCATCCTTCATGCGGGCGAGAGTCGGCACGCCAGCGCGCTCAAACGCAGCGAGCCGCTCGATGCCGCCATCCGCTTTCGCGTGGTACACGATCACATCGTTCTCCCACGGGCCGTGCTGACCCGGCTGCGGCATGGGCGCGGCCGGCACCGGGAACGGCACCAGCGGATTGAACAGATCGGAGAAAAAGTCCTGCGCCGATGCGGACGCAAGACCGCACAATGCCGTGACGGCGAGCCGGGAGAGTGAGTTCATGACGAGGATCGGGATTCCCGCAGACCCAACGCCACCCGGGGGCGATTTTGTGTGAGCATCTGGTCTTTGTCTGCCATCACTCCGACTGTCTGGACAATGCGGAGACATCGAGATCCCAGATGCGCAGGGTGCGGTCTCCGGAGAGGCAGGCGAGGCGACGGCCGGTGGGGCTGAAGACGAGCTGTCGGGGAGGTCCGACGGGGCCGTTCAGCTCCTCCAGAAGCCTGCCGTCGGCAAGGCTCCAGAGTTTGATGGTGAGATCTTCCGAGGCCGTGGCCAGAACGTCCGCCGTGGGATGAAAAGCCAGGGCCATGATGGGACTGTCATGCACGCGCAACTCCTGCCGCACCGCGAACGACTGCGTGTCACGCAGGCGCACCATGCGATCCGCCCCGCCTTCGGCAAGTAGCATGCCGTCGGCCGAGACCGCAATGGCGTTGATGCTGCTGCTCTGGATGATCGAATGCAGACACTGACCGGATTCGCCGTCGTAAAGCACCAGCCGGTCCTCTGCCCCGGGCGTGCCTCGGGCGGTCCGGGCCGTCAACAACGCCACGATACGCGCGGACGGCCCGACCCAGGCTCCCTCGCGGATCGTGGATGCCCTGTCCCATTCGATGTTGACGGTGTTTGCCGATTCCGCATCCACCACGTAAAACGCACCGGCTGCGCGGATCATCAGGCGGCCACCGGTCTTGTCGAGATGCATGAACTGCAAGGCCCCCGGTGCGGCCAGTTTCCGCACCTCCACGACACGTTCTTCTTCACGCCGCAGCAGGCGGATGTCAGACGCACTCTTGGATGAAGCGGCGACGGCGGCCATGTTTCCGCCCTCGCTGACAGCAACGATGCGCGCCTCCTTGTCGCCCGCCTGCCAGAGGGGATCGGCCGAGGCGTCTTTTTTTTGCAGGCAGGTAAGATCAAAGCCGGAGCTGCTGCTGTGGGTGAAGATTTGATCATCGGTCGTCCAGAACGAGGTGTTGGCCACATCACGCGCTGTCAGTCGGAAGCTTTCGCTGATGCCCTTGAGGCGCCAGGCTTTGGCGGTGACGCCTGAAGTCAGGATCTCCTTGGACAGCGGATGCACACAGAGATCCCGGCCTCCGCCGCTGCCATTGAGCAGCGCCTGGAGGAAGATGCCCGTCTGAGCGTCCCATACCTGGATCGACTGGCGTCCGCCTGAAAGGTTGGAGAGGCTGATGAAACGCCGCCCGTCCGGAACCGCTGCGAGAGCGCAGATGGCCCGATCGTCCGCACGAAACTCATAGCGAACCGCGCCATTCCAAAGATCGAGGCAACGCACAAACCCGCGCAAGTCACCGGTCAGCACCTGACGACCGTCCGGGCTCATGACGAGAGAGGAGAGCCGCGTGCGCGGGCTGATGAGCTCCCGCAAGACAGCTCCGCTGAAGGCATTGATGAGCTGCAGCTTGTTGCCTTTGGTGGCTTTGTAGCAAAGGACGTTGCGCCCGGTTGGGTCAAACACCGCCTTTTGAAACGCATCCTCCCCTTCAGCGGTCCAGAGGATCTCTCCCGTCGCCGCCTTCCGCATGTACGAAGGCCCGTTGCGCGTGAGCTGCAGCAGCCGCCGCCCGTCGGGGCTGTAGAGCAGTGCATCCGTGCCGGCACCAGGCCAGCGGTCCAGCACCGTGCCGTCTTCAAGGTCATGAATGACGATTTCGTCGCTGCTGAGCCGGGCTGCGGCGAGCCGTTTCCCATCAGGAGACACGGAGATGCACAGGTCTGCGTTTGCGCGGTCTTCAAAGTCGAGCTGGAAGCGCAGCGGCGCGGTTTGTGTGTCGAGTCCGGTGACTGAAATCCAATCATCCGTGGATGCGATGACAAAGACGCCGGGCTGCGTGGGATGTGGCTGCACACATTGAACGGCCGCTCCTCCTGGCATTTGAAGGGTGGCCACCGACATGTCTGATTTCTCTCTCAGGTAACGCCAGCTCGAATCACGCAGATTCTCAGGCACCTCCTCCAGCGCCGCCCGCATGGCGACACCGTCGCGATCCCGAAAGGCGGCATCCGCGAGGGCGATCTGCGCTTTCGCCAGGGCACGCCTCGCCGCTTCTTTTTCCTCGTGGGCCTTGCGGCCATTTTTTTCCGCCATGTCCCTGAGCTGGCTCTGCTCATGCTCCGCCCGGGTGGCGCGTGAAGCCTGCGTGGCGCTGAAACTGACGCCGATCAGCAATGCGACGGCCACCAGGGTGCCCATCGTGTACACGAGCTTGTTGCGCTTCACGAGCTTTCTGAGCCGGTAAACCCTGCTGTTCGGATGGGCGCGGACGAATTCATCCGCAAGATGACGTTCCACGTCCATGGCCAGACCATTGGCCGTCTCGTAGCGGAGGTTTCGATCCTTCTCCATGGCCTTCATCACGATCCAGTCCAGATCCTCCCGCAGTACCGCCAGCAGAGCTGAAGGCGTGCTTCCCTGTCTTTCGGCTTGTTTGACGGCGGCATCCCTGCCCAGACCCGCAAGCAGTTCAGAAGGCCTGGGCGGCACGTGCTCGCAGATCATACGCTGGATCTCATCGGGCTCGGCGTCCGTCAGCCTCTTCTGATCAAACGGGGTCCGCCCCGTGAGCAGCTCGTACAAGAGTACGCCGAGCGCATACACATCGCAGCGTGTGTCGATGTCGGTGTCCCCTGCCGCCTGCTCCGGGCTCATGTAAGCGGGGGTTCCTATGATCTGAGCGCATGATGGACGCGCACCAGCACCGTCAAACGCCGGGCAGATGGCCCGTGCGATGCCGAAGTCGATCACCTTCGGCATCGCGATTCCCTCCTTGCCGGAAACAAGTACATTGCTGGGCTTGATGTCGCGGTGAATGACACCCTTCTGATGCGCGTGCTGCAGGGCCTGGCAGACAAGCACAAACAGCCGCAGGCGTTCGTTGGTTGACAGCCGGCCTTGTTCACAGAACCGGGTGAGCGGAACCCCATCGACCAATTCCATGACAAAGTAAGGCAGTCCGTTCTGCGTTGCGCCTGCATCGTACACTTTGGCGATGTGGGGATGATCCATCAACGCCAGCAGTTGACGCTCCGCCTCAAACTGCGCAATGACCCCGCGCGTGTCCATTCCCAGCTTCACAACCTTCAGCGCCACCCGGCGTGGAATCGGCCCCTCCTGTTCCGCCTGCCAGACCACCCCGAACCCCCCGGTGCCGATCTGCTTCAAAAGCTTGTACCTGCCTATCTGGTCATATGATTCCTCCTCATGCGGCACCTGCACGGTTTCTTCCGTTTCACCCTCGGGCACCGGTTCATCCGGCGCTGAACCATTCTGTTCTCTGGCAATGATGCGTTCTTCAATACGGCGCCTCATCGCCTGGTCATTTCGGCAGGCTCTTTTCAAATAGCTGTTACGGTCCGCAGCGGGTCGCTCGAGAGCGGCTCGAAAGAGGGCATCTTCAACAGGGAACGAAGCACTCATGACCGGGCGGCATGATCCCACGTGTGTTCAATCTCGCAAATCCTCTTTGTATAAATTTACTAGAATAATTAATGCTCGGCATCCAAAGGTTAAGCAATTTATTCACATAAGACCAAGCTTGAATCATTTGGCTTATCCCCATGCAAATGAAGCTGGCTGGATGAGCACCGTCCATTCCCGACATCGGGGCGAGACCGGGAAGCAAAGACGGTTGAGATTGCGGCCTGCTCAGATCGCCAGCGCGTTCTCCGCGTCGCCGAAGTGGCTGGTTTTCACGCCCATGCGGTCCATGAGCGCGATGTGGAGGCGGCAGAGTTTGCGGTTTGGGTCGGCGCTGAGGTCGTGGAAGCGGCCGCCTTGGATGGTGCCGCCGCCGTTGCCGGCGAGAACGACGGGGAGCTGTCTCGAATCGTGCGCGTTGCCGTCCATGAGGCTGCTGGTGAGCAGGATCATGCTGTTTTCGAGCAAGGTGCGCTCGCCTTCGTTCGTGGCCTGCATCTTGGCGAGGAACTCGGCCCAGAGTTTGACCTGATGCTCGTTCACGCGCTGATAAAGGCTGAGGCGGTGCTCGTCATTGGCATGATGTGACAGCTCGTGGATGCCGCCGCTAACGCCGTCGAGGCTGGGGAAGCGCATGTTGGAGAGGTCGTTGTTCATCATGAAGGTGGCGACGCGGGTGCGGTCCATCTGGAAGGCGAGGAGCATGATGTCGAACATGAGACGCAGGTGGTCCTCGCTGCTGGCGGGGATGCCTGCGGCGGGTCGGCCGATGGTCGGGGCCTTCACGGTGGGCATCCAGCCTTGGCCGTTGGTCTCGGCCTGGCTGATTTTTTCGGCGAGCTCGACGCGCTGTTCAATCTCGCGGACGGAGGTCAGGTATTCGTCGAGCTTCTGCTTGTCGCGGCTGCTGAGCTTGGGTTTGAGGCTGTTTGCGTCGTCGAGCACGAGGTCGAGGATGCTTTTGTCGCGCTTGCGGCGGCTGCCGTCGTCGAAAAGCTGGTCGAAGGCCTGCTGGGGGAAGATTTCCTTCGGCGCGGGCGTGGTGGGCGTGCTCCAGGAGATGTAGGCAGAGTAAATCGAGGTGAAGCCGCTGTCGGTGCTGTAGCTGGGCCGCTCGGTGCCGAGCACGACGCTCGGCACAGGCGTGAATTTGCCCGTTTGCGCCGCGATGAGCTGATCCATCGTGGTGCCGACCTCGACATCGGTGGTGGTCTTTTTCACCTTCAGGCCGCAGAGGACATTCATCTTCGGGTAATGGCCGCCTTCGCCTTCCACCGTCGTCGGATTCCACAGGCCTTTGAAGACGTTCACCTGCCTCTTGAGCCCTTCGAGCGGCGTGAGCGATTTCATGAACTCCATGCCGTTCGCGCCATTCGTCGCGCCCCAGTGATGCGGATTCACGCCATTCCCAGTGAAGCACACGGCGAGCCGCCGAGGCGCGGTGTTGTTTTTGACGGATTCAGCTCCAAAAGCGCAGATGGACTCCAGCCACGGGAGGCCAAGCGCTGCACCGGTGCCACGGAGGAAAAGACGACGAGAGGTTTTCATGTTTGGGGGATGATTTGAAAAGGATTACGGATTGGTGGCGACGGTTGCTTCAGCGCGCCGATTCAAGAACTGCCTGCTCTTCACGATGTCGAGCACAGCAGAGGAAAACTTGCCGCTGTTAGCTTTGAGCGAGGCCTGCATCTGCGTGATGAGCTTTTTGTCGCTGGGCAATGTCTGGCGGCCGAGGGCGTAGCCGAGGAGTTTGCGGGTGAATTGGGTGAGGAATTGGGGTTCGTTCTTTTTGAGGTAGTCGCGCAGGCCGGCGAGGCCTTGAAACTTGGTGCCGTCCATCATTTCGCCGGTGTCGTCGATTTTGCCGCCGGTGTCGTCGGTGGGGCGGAAGCGGCCGATGGGGTCGTAGCTCTCCAAGGCGAAGCCGAGCGGATCGATGCGTTCGTGGCAAACGGCGCAGGCGGAGTCGGTGCGGTGCTGCATGAGCGCCTCGCGCAAAGAGGAGGGCTTGCTGGTTTCTTTGAGCTCGGGCACGTTCGGCGGCGGTGGTGGGCTGCTGAAGCCGAGAACCACTTGATAC
>DAORHS010000069.1:0-11213 GCA_035438165.1 Prosthecobacter sp. | reverse complement strand
TTTGTGAAGCTCGCGGACTTTGCTACGACTCCGGAGATCCAGACGCTCGTCAAAAAACTCGCCGCAGATCCCGTGGTCAAAAACGACGAGTGGCTCGCGGAAGCCGCCAAGCTGCTCGGGAAGAAGCACAAGGCGCTGAATTTTAAAGAAGGTCCGAACCTGCTGCCGAATCCCGGCTTTGAGGAACCCATCGCCCAAACGTGGAAACGCCGCGACTACGGCAAGCGCGCGGGCAACGCCGGAGCGGAGTGGGGCATTGTCACCGACCCGAAGATGGTCCACAGCGGCAAGCAGGCCCTGCGCTGCATCACACGAGACGATGCGGACACGAGCTTCTTCGCCGATGCGCCGCTGAAGCCGAACACGGACTACAAACTCAGCGCCTGGATCAAGACGCACGGCTTCAAAGGCAAGGCCAGCCTCAATGACCACATCGGCCGCGCCGAGACCTCGCCAAAGATCAACCGCACGCAGGACTGGACCGAGGTCGAAGTTGTCTTCAACAGCAAGGACCGTCCCAAAGCCAGCATCAACCTCCTGCACGTCGGCAAAGGAGATGTCTATTTCGACGACGTGAAGCTCTGCGAACTCATCTCCGAAGCCGAGGACGACGAATCGAAGCTCGTCGGCGATGCGAAACGTGGTGAAAAGATCTTCTGGGAGCATCCCGTGGCCGCCTGCAAGAACTGCCACATTCTCAAAGGCCAGGGCAGCGCCGTCGGCCCCGCGCTCGACGGCATCGCATCCCGCAAAGACGCCGCCTACATCCTCGAAAGCCTCGTCAACCCGAACGCCAGGCTCGCCGAGGGCTACACCGCCACGCCGATTTCCCCGATGCCGCCGATGAATCTGATCTTGAAGCCGCAGGAGTTCGCGGACGTGAAGGCGTTTATCCTGAGCCTGAAGTGAACTCAGATGGAGCGCGAGTATGTCGAAGACTACTCGCCTGTTTTTGGGTCCATCGGACGCGCATCACCAGCCGTCAGGCTAGCAGGCTGAAGCCATGCTCGCGCTCCGTTCACTGAAGCAAGGGATCACCTGAAAGTCCGCGTTGCCAGAGGCGTATCTTCGCCGTCGCATGTCATTCACCTCCTCATCCAGCCGCTGCGGCGGCCCCATTTCGCGTCGCAGTTTTCTGCAGATGGGCACACTCGGACTCAGCGGCTGGTCTTTGAGCGACACGTTGCGCGCCGAGACCATCGCCAAGGCGGCAGGACGAAAGCTGAAGGACAAGTCGGTCATCTTTGTGTGGCTGCCGGGCGGCATGTCGCAGCTCGAGAGTTATGACATGAAGCCGAACGCGCCGGTGGAGTATCGCGGCGTGCTCAATCCGATCCGCACGAACGTGCCCGGCACGCACATCTGTGAGCTGTTTCCGAAGCAGGCGAAGATCGCGGACAAGTTCAACATCATCCGCAGTGTGCATCACGAGTTCTCTGACCACGGCGGCGGGCACAAGCGCTTCATGACGGGGCGCAATCCCGCCCTGCCCGTCGGTTTTGTGAATGACGCGCCCTCGGTGCAATCGATCATCAGCCGCAAGCTCCAGCGTCAGGGACAGGCGATGCCCACCTGCGTCGCGGGTGTGGACCGTGGCCGCAGCGGCATTGATGTGTTTTCCATGGGCCCCGCTTACCTCGGCCCCCCAGCCTCGCCCTTCATGGTCGTCGGCGATCCGAGCACGAAGGATTTCAAAGTGGAGAACATCGGCCTCACGCCGGACATGGAGTCACGCATGGACGACCGCATGCATCTGCTGAAGGGCATGGACAATCTGAAGCGCGAGATGGACCGCAGCGGCCTCATGGAAGCGATGGACAGCTTCAGCCAGCGCGCCGTTGGTATGCTCACCACGCCACAGGTGCGCGATGCCTTCGACCTGACCCAGGAACCCGCCAAGGTGCGCGAGCGTTACGGCTACAGCACCTACGGCCAGCGCGGCCTGATGGCGCGGCGGCTCGTTGAGGCCGGCTGCCGCTTTGTCACGATGGTATGGGAGAATCCCTTCAGCACGCCGATTCCGAAAAACTGCTGCTACAACTGGGACAGCCACGCGGTGAACTGCGACATGTATGCTGACGCCCGCTGGCGCATGCCCGTTTACGATCAGGCCGCCTCCGCTCTGATCGAGGACATTCATCAGCGAGGACTCGACAAGGACGTGCTGGTCATCATCACCGGCGAGTTCGGCCGCACACCGAAGATCAACACGCAGATCGGCACGCAAACGGGCGTCAGCCAACCCGGACGCGACCACTGGCCGAGCGCGATGTCCTTCATCGTCAGCGGCGGCGGCATGCAAACCGGGCAAGTCATCGGTGCAACGAACCCTCGCGCCGAGTTCCCCATCGAGCGCCCCATGAGCCCGAATGACCTCTGGGCCACGGTTTACCAGCACCTCGGCATCGACCCGAACGACACGTTCGACGATTTCCAAGGCCGCCCGATGCCGATTCTGCCGCATGGCGAACCCATTCGGGAATTGATGCCGCTGGCCTGAAGATCCGGAGGCATCCTGCACCGGAGCGGCAACGTTAGATTGACCAGCAGGTCAGTCTGGTCTTGGTAGCAGTCACTCCAGGCCGCCGGCCTGAACGCAACCCACACCCACCACCCATATGGCACTCACCGTTGGCTCCAAAGCCCCCGCCTTCACCCTCAAGTCCAAAAACGCCTCCGGCCTGAGCGATGTCTCGCTCCCCGCCGGCAAGAACACCGTTCTTCTCTTCTTCCCGCTCGCCTTCACCGGTGTCTGCACGCAGGAACTTTGCGACATCACCGCCGGCCTCAGCTCCTACAGCGATTTGAACGCCGAAGTCATCGGCATCAGCGTGGACAGTCCCTTTGCGCAGGAAGCTTGGGCGCAGAAGGAAAAGATCGGCATCACGCTCGTCAGCGACCTCAACAAGGAAACCACCAAGGCCTACGATGTGGTGTTCCCCGGCCTGGCCGGCATCGGGGACACCTCCGCCCGTGCGGCGTTCGTGATCGACAAGGATGGTGTCATTCAATACGCCGAGCAGACCGCCACACCGAAGGATCTGCCGAACTTTGAAGCCGTGAAAGCCACGCTCGCCAAACTGGCCTGACCACTGGTTCACCCATTGGAAAAGAAAAAGGCGCGGGAGGAAACTCCCGCGCCTTTTTCATGAATTCGACTCGAATACCGATGATCAGGACTTCGCCGCAGCGGGTTCCGCAGGCTGCTGAGGATTGGTCTTCGCCGGAGCGTAGTAGTAGCTGGCGTAGTTGTAATAGGTGTACTCCTTCAGGTTTGAACTGGAGCGATTGAGAATCACGCCACCAATGTTCACCTGACGTTCGTAGAGCAGATCGAGCGCCTTGCCGGAAAGACGCGCCATGGTGGAAGACATGCGAACCACAAAGAGCACGGAATCGAGCTTGGGCGCGAAACTGGCCGTGTCATCGGCCACCAGCACCGGCGCGCTGTCGAAAATGACATAGTCATACTCTTCGCCCATCTCGCGCAGCATCTCTTCGGCGGTCTTTGACAGCAGCATCTCGGACGTTTGATCGAAGACATCCCCACGGGCGAGCAGGTCGAGGTTTCGCGTGCTGGTTTCCTGCACGGCGTCACGCCAGTGCAATTTGCCGCGCAGAGCCTCGCTCAAGCCGGGAGAAGAAGGCAGTTTAAAGAGTTCGCTGACACCACCGCGGCGAAGGTCGCAGTCGGCAAGCAACACCCGAGCTCCGGCCAGCGCCATGGTGACAGCGAGATTGGAGGTCACGGTGGTTTTCCCTTCATTCGGCACCGCACTGGTGATCAGAATAGTCTTCGGCGGCTTGCCCTGCCAGTTCTTGAAGAGAATGGAAGAGCGGATGTTGCGGAATGCCTCCGCGTAGAGGTGGCGGTCGTCGTTCGGACGCAGGAGGGCCACGTCGCCACGATTTCTCTGTTCGGGCACCTGCCCAAGCACCGCTTCCCCGGGGAAGAGAGCCTGAAACTCGCTGAAGGAGTTCATACGGTCGTCCAAACGGTCAAACAACAGCAGGATGACGATACCCGCACCCACACCGGCGATCAGACCGATCACGATGGGCATCACCCAATTCTCGACGTTCTCAGACGCAGGTGTGGCACGTTCTTGGATGGCCACATAGTCGGCCTGGGAATTGAAGACACTCTGGATCTGCTCAACCTTTTCAAACAGCTTCTCGTAGGCCAGCTTTGCGGTCTCAGCAGCTTTTTCGAGTTTTTGGTCCTCGGCAATTTTACTTCCCAAATCAAGAGCCTCCTTCTGCTTCTCGACAATCTGTGCATCCAGCACCTGCACACGGCGTTGGATGTCTCCCATCTGAGAATGCATCTCCTGCTGAATCTGATCCGCGTAGGAATTCAATAGAGCCCTCTGTGTGGCCAGTTCTTCCGTCACATCCTGAACCATGGGATGCTGCTCTTTGAACTGAAGCAAAAGCGAATCAAGTTTGGTCTTTAATTCGGTGATCTTCGATTTGGTGCGCAGGTAATCCTGCTCAGCCATGGTCATGCCACGATGCCCTGGCGACGTCTCCGACTTTACCCCGGAAGGTTGCGCCCCGCCCGCTGCCTTGTCTCCGGCGGCCGAGGGAGAAGCACCGGTGCTGAGCATGCGTTCACGCGCCTCCATCGCCGCGTTCACGTTGGCGATCTCCAATTTCAACTCTTCCAGCGTGGTGCGCTGACTCTCACGCTGGGCCTGCAGGCTGTTCAAAAAGGTGGCCGCAGCATTGTTACCATTCGTGATGGTAATGATGTTGTTGGCCATCCTGAACTTGGTGAGACGTTCCAGACTTTCCTCCATCACTTTTTGCTTGGCCACCACCTCCTGGAGAAACTGCTGGAGAACCTTGCCCTGAGCCTGTTCACGGATGCTTTGCCTGAAGGCAATGAATTCATCGAGCAGGGAGTCCAGAAAGATTTTGGTGTACTTGGGTTCCGAACCCGTGGCCAGAATATTGAAAATCGCCGACCCCTTCGTCTGCGCCACGCGAATCTCGACGTCTGAATCCTTCACATCAGGATTCAAGGCCCGCACGCGCTCCAGAGCACGACGCTTCATTTCAGCACTTTCGACCGTTTCGATAATCGTCCCGTAGAAGTCCGCTTGCTGCTCACGCCAGGTGACGCTGTCATTGAACACCATCTGGCCGCCCGCCACGAGTTTTGCGAGAGAACGAAACTCTTGAGGACGCCCCGTGATGCGCAATGCCTGAACACAGACCCCGATGCTCGCGGTCAGCAGCAGAAACCACCAGCGACGGCGCAGCAGGATTTTGTAGCGCTGAAACTTGGCCGAAGCCTCATGAATGCGGCTCAGGGTGCTTGATTGCGCCTGTCCTGGAAGATTGAGATTTTGTTCCATGATTGGGGGTGGGGGATCCAAGATACCGATGTATCTCCAGGAGTCTCTGACTGGGCAACGCCTCCCGAAGTGAACCTCGAACTCATAGATTCACCCAAAGTGGCATTTAAGCCATTGGATTTATCAGGCGGCCGCGTGTTCGATTTTAGATTTCTGGAGGCATATAGATGAAAGCCTGGCATCAACGATTCCCAAGGAAACTCACCACCAGCATCTTCAGAAATTCACGGTTTTTTCTTCAACGATGATGACATCATCTTTCCGGATGAAAATGTCTCTTTCCAGATCCCCCCGCCGCATGATTCCATCGACATTGACCATAATGGTCTTGTTCCCCTGGGGAGTTTTGCGAATAATTTTCACCTTTTCCTTGTTGGCAAACTGGGCAAAGCCGCCTGCCCGCAGAATGGCCTGGCTGATGGAAATATCTTCATTCGAAGGAAGATCATATTTCCCCTGCCTCGCCACAATACCAAACATGACATAGAACTCCAAGTCTTCGACCGCCCATTTTTTTTGATTCTCGGGGTTAAATTCATCAATGGCAATGACCACCGTGGCGTTCTTGAAGAAGTTTTTCTCCAGTTCTCGTTTGATCTCAGTAGCCAATTGCCGACAGGTCTTCCCTCTGGCACTAATTAATCCGACATACGGAGCCTGAATCTCTCCAGTGACAGCCACTCGCTGCTGTAGAGCCTCACGACGGTCTTCAAGAATTCGAATGCTTATCTTGTCTCCTTCAGAAATGGGCTGCTTGTCATCCAGCACATCCATCGAAGTGAGAACAGCCGCCCCTTTGTTAACCTCACCACCTTGCGCTACAGGCTTGGAAACACGTGAATTCTCGGGAATACGAAAACCAGGTTCCTGGGCATTCAGGCCTGAAAGGAGAATCGAAAACGCGAGGAGCGAGGAAAAGAGATTCTTCATGATAAGATGGGCAACATTCGATGCATTACGTCACCACAAAAATCCAACGCTGGATGACATTCTGCCACTCTAAGACCTGTTTTGCGTCCGTTCGTTAGAAATTATAATTGAAGCCCAGAATCACGCGCGACTGGGTGGAATCAGCATTGGCTCCTTTGGTGTCCGTGAGGAAGTAGCGGTAACCGAGATTGAGACCTGCCTTGGCTGAAAGGGAGTAGTTCAAATCAAATGAAAACCCATTCTGGTCGTTATCTCGTCCGGCAATCACATAATCAGCACGCCCGAAGTGATAACCAGCCCCCATTCGCAGCTTTGAAGTGAGCTGGTGGGTATAATAGAAATCAACACCAAATTGCGTGAGATCTGAACTCGTTCCTGGGAATGCCAAATTAACAAAGGAAGGCTTGGACCGCTCATAATAACCCGAGACCGAGAAACGACCGCCCTTCCATGCTATCATCGAAAGGCCGTAGTTGACGAAATCCGACGTCACGAAATTGGAGGCTAGGTTGATAGCGGACTCATGTCCGATGGTCAGCGTGTGGCTGAATCGGGCATTGAGCTGATTGGTGATGCTTAAATTATAATAATAACCATCGAGATCAGAATTGTCGCCGGGGCCAACAGGGGCAAATACCGTTGGTGATTCGAAATCAAACATCTGAATACCACCCGAGAGCTTTACGACCGTGGACTTCCCCAATGGAACGCTGACAAAAACCCCCCAGTTGAACATAGTGGCATCATTCAGGACCGGCTGCTCATAATCGAGCAAGGACATCCCCCCCTCCGTGCCCAAAATCCAAGTGGCTGTCGGACTGTAAGTCAGCGACGCATGCAGCGAATTCATCGTACGGTTAAACTGCTGATTGTTTTGTCCCAATGCTTTTGAGTAGGTGTTGGTGAGATTGACCGCCAGCGCCCAGGCAGAGTTGATTTGCCAGTTGGCCGCAATGCCAAAATCATTGTTAAAGACACCGAAACTGCTGTTATTGGCGGCCCCCACAAAGGCATTGTTCGTTGCTGGACGAACAGAAACACGATCATAAATGGTAATGTAGACCGGACCCGCCTTGATATCGAAGGCCAGCGTACTGCCAGGAAGAATGTTCAACAGGTAACTGCCATTCCCATACGAGGCCAGTTCAGGGTGATTGAAGTAGTGATCCACACCAATGCCTGCCGTGACACTCAGCACATTGTATCTTGAGAGGCGGTAATTGGCACTGACGTTGAGCAAGGTGCTGCTGATGACATCAGAAACAGGAGTCGCGGACCGTTGCACATTGCTGTTGTATTCAAAACCCTGGTAGAGCCCCAGGCCAACGTTAACAGGCCCGAGCATTAGATTGCGCTTACCCGAGAGGAATGGATCGGAAGTGTAAGTCGGAGCAAAATAGCTCAACGCCTGCGAATACTGCCCCGAATAGCTTGTGTAATCCCCAACCGAACGTGCTGCAAAAGCGGAACTGCCGCTTCGCACGGAAGGCTGCGAGATTTCACGGTCAGATCGCAACAACTGCTGGAGGCTCTGGAAACCCTCTTGATCTTCCTGACTCACATACGCCCCCTTCTCGTAATCATACACAACATCGCCACTGCGCGCCTCTTGCGCGGTCTTTTTCATCTGGCTGGCACGACTGCGGAAATCGTTGAAAAAGTTGCTTGTCTGCGAAGGCGAAACCCCAAATTGAGCATTCACTTCTTGAGGAGCCAGGCATGCAACGGTGACAATGATCACCAAAAAGATAGAACTGATGGAAATGGGTCGGGAGTATTTAATCAGCATGACGGGAGAGGTTGGAACGAGAATTAACGGCCATACAAGCAATTTTACCGACCTTTGTCCATATCAAAATTTTCCCGTTTTTGCCACATTTGGATCTTCATTTTCAAACATCTGGCATCTCCCCCCTTGAATTTGGGCTTTTCTCTTCCTTAGGAAGACGGAAAC
Source organism: Prosthecobacter sp. (assembly GCA_035438165.1). Classification (GTDB taxonomy): domain Bacteria; phylum Verrucomicrobiota; class Verrucomicrobiia; order Verrucomicrobiales; family Verrucomicrobiaceae; genus Prosthecobacter. The sequence continues at coordinate 2,966 of DAORHS010000069.1, read as the reverse complement.
GCCCTCTACCCTCTCCGCATCCGCTTTTTTGAGTCCAAAATCCAGTTCCAACTGAATTTCACGGGAAGAGGCACTGCCCCACGGCCTTCGCGGAAGATCCGTGGCAGGAGCTGGTGCGACCAAATTGCGCAATTTGCCCAGAAGTCTCAGAATTGGAATGGGTCTTGAGTTCGGAGTAGCCATGGAGTTGGAATCTGATCAGCACATCTAATACTGTTCATAAACACATGTTCAATTGATTTTAACCTCCTCAAGAAACAAAGTCTTAGCCCTCCCCCTCCTTGACGTTGCTTGGCCTCAGAGTTCATGTGTGTTCATGTCTGCTGAAATTCACCCGTCCGCGAACTCACGACTCACCATTCCCGAGTATGCCATGGCCCTCGCGCATGTGGCCAGCCTGCGTTCCGAGGATCCGTTTCGCAAAGTCGGGGCGGTGGCCATTGATTTCGACAACCGGGTGATTGGGACTGCGTACAACGGACTCGCCCCCGGCTACAACGCCGATCCAAATTTTTGGGCGGATCGTGATGCACGACGTAAATACATGCTGCATGCCGAAGTGAACCTGTGCAGCCTCTTCACACGTGGGAACGTCCGACTCGTCGCCTGCACCACAAAGCCCTGCACAAGCTGCATGCAGATGCTCTGCGCCTATGGCGTCAAAGAAGTGTATTTCCGCGATGACTACCCGGAATCCGAGGCGGACGCGATTGCCGCCCGCTACGGCATCCCGCTGCTCCAACTGGCCGAATACCCGCAGATCGTCTCCACGAGCGCGAGGTGAGATCAGGGGGCAGCGAGCGCGACGCCTCTCAGAGCGCCCTCACGATGCCCTGCTGGTGCGATTCAAGCGCTGCGGCAAAGATCTCCTGGGTCGCCACCGCCTCCTCGACTGTGGCACAGCCACATCTGCCGGCCAGCAGGCCTTCACGCTCCATCAAATAGGCCGCCCACATCTGCTGGATCATGTCCGGGAAGCCGGGCTCAAAGATGCCGCCGGTGACCGTCTTGAAGGGCATGCCAAAGCCGAGGTCGGTCTTCTTCCAGAACTGCTCCTTGCCGTTCTCAAACAGCCACAGCGTCTTCGGCTCCTTGGTGCTGAAGCGCACGCCGCCCTCGGTGCCGAGCACCTCGATGAACCACGTGTTCGTCTCCCCCGGTGCCATGCGCTTCATCTCCAGGCGCAGCGGGACATCGTGCTCGCCGATCTGCGTCCAGCAGTTCAGCAACGCATTGTCCCACGTGTCGCATTCCGCCATCCCGCCCCGGCCGTCCGGCCGCTGCGGGTAGCCCTTCTGAAGCTGCGCAAACAACCGCTGCGGCCGCCAGCCCAGGCGCAGCGGGATGTGGCAGGCGTGCATGCCCAGATCTCCCAGTACGCCGATCTCCCCGCAGCTCGCCGACTTGCGCTTCCAGTTCGCAGGTTTCGTCGCATCCATGTCACTGCTGTGATGGAAGCCTGACACCACCTCAAGCACACGGCCCAGCTTGCCGTCCTTCACATGCTGCATCACACGCTGCGCCCCCGGCAGGAAGGGAAACTCCGAGCTGCAGCGCACAAAGCGTCCCGATGCCTCCACGGCCTGCGCTATACGCTTCGCCGACGCCAGATCGATCCCGAACGGCTTCTCCGCGAACAAATCCTTCCCCGCCGCCAGCACGTCGCAGTAAATCGTCTCGTGCAGGTGGTGCGGCACCGCCACATAGACCACGTCCACGGCAGGATTCGCCAGCAGCTCATGATAATCACCCGTGATCTGGGCGCAGGACGGAATGCGCTGGAACCAGTTGCGCACGTCCTCCACCAGATCCGCCACGGCCACCAGTTCCGGCTGCACCGCCACGTCCATCAGCGCGCACCAGCGTGCGAACGCACTCGCCATTTCCCGGCCCATGAGGCCGCCACCAATGATCCCGATACCGATCTTTTTCATAAGCTTCTTCGTTCAAACGGCCCTGCTTCGTCCGATCACGCAGCCATCGCGTTCTTCACCGCCAGTTCGTGCTGCGCCATCTTCAAATCGGCCTCCACCATGATCTTGACCAGCTCCTTGAACTTCACCTTCGGCTCCCAGCCCAGCTTCTTGCGGGCCTTCGCCGGATCACCGATCAGGAGGTCCACCTCCGCCGGGCGCTCATAGCGGGCATCGTACTTCACATACTTCTCCCAGTCGAGGTCCAGCGCGCCAAACGTCTCCTGCACGAATTCCTTCACGCTGTGCGTCTCGTTCGTCGCGATCACGTAATCATCCGGCTCGTCCTGCTGGAGCATCATCCACATCATCTCCACGTAGTCCTTCGCGTAGCCCCAGTCGCGCTTCGCGTCCATGTTCCCCAGGAAAAGCTTGTCCTGCAGGCCCACCTTGATGCGTGTGGCCGCCCGCGTGATCTTGCGCGTCACAAAGGTCTCCCCGCGCCGCGGGCTCTCGTGGTTGAAAAGAATCCCGCTGCTCGCATGCAGCCCGTAGCTCTCGCGGTAGTTCACCGTCAGCCAGTGGCCGTACACCTTCGCGCAGGCATACGGCGAGCGTGGCCAGAACGGCGTCGTCTCCACCTGCGGCACCTGCTGCACCTTGCCAAACATCTCCGACGAGCTCGCCTGGTAAAAGCGCACCTTCCCCACCAGCCCCGTCTCACGGATCGCCTCCAGGATGCGCTGCGTCCCCAGGCCCACGATGTCCCCCGTGCTCTCCGGCACGTCAAACGACACCCGCACATGGCTCTGCGCCCCCAGGTTGTACACCTCGTCCGGCTTCAGATCGTAGAGCAGCTTCACCAGCGCCACCGAGTCCATCAGGTCCCCGTAATGCAGGTGCAGCCGCTCCGACGGCAGATGCGACTCCGGCTGAAACAGGTGCTCCAGCCGCCCCGTGTTGAAGCTCGACGCCCGGCGGATGATCCCATGCACCTCATAGCCCTTTTCGAGCAGCAGTTCCGTGAGATACGAGCCGTCCTGTCCTGTGATG
>DAORHS010000068.1:0-11221 GCA_035438165.1 Prosthecobacter sp. | reverse complement strand
ATCACATCCGCCAGGCAATGAGTCGCCCCAATCCCGCCGCGATGTGGAGGTGATCGCCCGTTCCGCCCACCGCATGGGCCACGCCGTCCATGTTTCGGAGGATACCGCCGATGGATGAAGTGAACGCGCTGCCGATGCGTCGGCGAGAGCCAGGGTTCCCTGGTTTCTCGTGCTGAACACGAGATGGTAATGCAACGAGAGATGTGCCGAAGCCATGCAGAATCGTTTCAGATCGCCAATGACCGCGCAACCACCAAATCGCCCGTGCCTCCGGCTCGAGAGATGAATTTCAACTAGACGTGCGTTGCTGGAAACCTCTATGCTCTGGACATGAGCTTGACTGCTATGAAGCCCTTCTTTCGAGTCGTTGTCGTGGTGGCGTTACTCGGGATCGCATCTCTAATTGGTCTCGCAATATGGCGAGTCGCTACACGGCCAAAAGCAATCGGCTGGTCTCTCGATGTGATTCAATCGCGGTTAACCCGTGGAATGTCACACAGTGCAGTGATCGAGCTTTTGGGGCCTCCGCATAGCGGCAGCGAGTCCGACGGCTACATGTACGTCAATTCATACCTCTCGAACAAGGCGCGGCATCATTCTCAGACACCATCCGCTTTCTTCATCTACTTCAAAGATGGGAAAGTGGATTTGTATCTGACCGCTCACGACTACTGAAGCTTCAATGCTTCACCGAGCACCCCGGCCCGACGCTTTGGAAGAAGTCATTCCCCTTGTCATCGATGAGGATGAAGGCTGGGAAGTCTTCCACCTCGATCTTCCAGATGGCTTCCATGCCGAGTTCGGGGAACTCGACGACTTCGACTTTCTTGATGTTTTCCTTGGCGAGGATGGCGGCGGGGCCGCCGATGCTGCCGAGGTAGAAGCCGCCGTGCTTTTTGCAGGCGTCGGTGACTTGCTGGCCACGATTTCCCTTCGCGATCATGATCATGCTGCCGCCGTGGCTTTGGAAGAGATCGACGTAGCTGTCCATGCGGCCGGCGGTCGTCGGGCCGAAGCTGCCGCTGGGCATGCCGGCGGGTGTTTTGGCGGGTCCGGCGTAATAGACGGGGTGATTCTTGAAGTAATCCGGCAGCGGCTTGCCGGCATCGAGCATCTCCTTCAGTTTTGCATGCGCGATGTCGCGGGCGACGATGATGGGGCCGTTGATGAGGAGGCGCGTGGTGGTGGGATACTTGCTCAGCTCGGCGCGGATCTCGGCCATGGGGCGGTTCGTGTCGATGCGCACGGCGTTGGTGTCTTTGCGGTGGCGCAGCTCCTCGGGGATGTATTGCAGCGGGTTCGTCTCGAGCTTCTCAATGAAGACGCCGTCACGCGTGATCTTGCCCTTCGCTTGGCGGTCGGCGGAGCACGAGACGCCGATGCCGATGGGCAATGACGCGCCGTGACGCGGCAGGCGGATGATGCGCACATCAAGCGCGAAGTATTTCCCACCAAACTGCGCGCCGATGCCGCAGGTGCGGGCTTCTTCGAGCATCTGCGCTTCGAGTTCGACATCGCGGAAGGCGCGGCCGTGTTCGTTACCAGTCGTGGGCAGGTTGTCGTAATACTTCGTGGAGGCGAGTTTGACGTGTTTCATCGTCGATTCCGCCGAGGTGCCGCCGATGACGAAGGTCAGATGATATGGCGGGCACGCAGCGGTGCCGAGCGATACCATCTTCTCGCTGAGGAACTTCACGATGCCCTTTGGATTCAGCACGGCGCGGGTCTCTTGATACAAGTAAGCCTTGTTCGCCGAGCCGCCGCCTTTGGCGATGAAGAGGAATTTGTACGCATCTCCATCGGTGGTGTAAATGTCGAGCTGTGCGGGGAGATTCGTGCCCGTGTTCTTCTCCGTGAACATGTCCAGCGCAGCGTTCTGAGAGTAACGCAGATTGTTCTCGGTATAGGCGAGATAGACGCCCTTCGAGAGCGCGGCTTCGTCTCCGCCGCCGGTCCAGACCTGCTGGCCTTTTTTGCCCATGATGATGGAGGTGCCGGTGTCCTGGCAAAACGGCAGCAGGCCCGCCGAGGCCACGTCGGCGTTCTTGAGCATCGTCAGCGCCACCATGCGGTCGTTCTCGCTCGCCTCCGGGTCATCGAGGATGGCAGCGACCTGCTTCAGGTGCTTCGGCCGCAGGAAGAAATTGATGTCATGAAACGCCTGATTCGCCAGCAACGTGAGCGCCTCGGGATCGACGACGAGCACGTCCTTCTCGCCAAACTTCTGCACGCTGACGTGTTCCTTCGTCAGCAGGCGGTATTCAGTGTCGTCGGCACCGAGTTCGAGGAGTTCTTGATAGTGGAAGGCGGGGGTGGGCATGGCTTGGGTGAGCTAGCAGCGGTTTTGGAGGGCTGCAACGATTCGGAGGCGATTTGGATACTCGTTTTTGCCGCAGAGTGGCAAAGAGGCATAGGTCGCAGAGTTTTTGAGACGTGATCAGAAATCTCTGCCACCTCTGCTCCTCCGCCTCTCTGCGGTGAAGTCGAGTCACCCCTGATCCACAAACACTGCGCGCTTCCAGATCGGCACATGGGTTTTGATCTCCTTCAAATACCAACGGCACAGGTCAAAGGCCTCCGCGCTGTGCTTCGTGCGCACCTTGATGATGATGCTCGGCTGCTCCGCCGCGACGAAGCCGAGACGATGCTGGATGAACACGCGATGCGGACCATGATCGCGTTCGCCGCGTTCAACGAGTTCACGGAGCATCTTTTCCGCCATCGGCAAATACGCCGAGTAATCAATGCCGGAGATGACTTTGCCGTCCTCCGAACCGCGCACCGTGCCGAGAAACTGCACCTCCGCGCCCTCATCTGGCTCGAAGACAGACGTGGCGGGCTGGATGGGTTCTTCGTTGAGGATGAAGACGGGCGGCATGCGGGCAGAATAAACGGCCTGATGGCCGATGGCGCATAAAACTTGTCCGTCAGCGCCGCTTTCTGATAGCGTTTGAGTCCTCCCACCATGAAAAGCATCCTTTTCGTCCTCCTCGCGGCGTCCAGCCTTCACGCCGCCACGCAGATCACCTGGAAGCGCCAGCAGCTCCACGGTGACTTTTACTCCGAGGGCGCCGCCATCGGCGACATCAATGGCGACGGCAAACCGGACGTCGTCGCGGGTCCGTTCTGGTGGGAAGGGCCGGCGTTCGAGAAAAAGCACGCCTACTACGAGCCGAAGATTTTCAGCATCAATGGCTACTCGGACAACTTCTTCGCCTACGTCCACGATTTCGACGCTGACAAACGGAACGACATCCTCATCCTCGGCTTCCCCGGCAAGGAAGCGCGGCTTTACCTCAATCCCGGCACGCACGACGACAAACCGTGGCCCATGCACATCGTCGCCGACGTGGTGGACAATGAATCGCCCGTCTTCACCGACATCACCGGCGACGGCAAACCGGAGATCGTGTGCAGCACCGGCGGGAAATTCGGCTGGTTCGCGCCGAACTGGGCCAAACCGACCGAGAAATGGCCCTTCGTCGCCGTCACGGATGATATGAAGGTCGCCAAGTTCACCCACGGCCTCGGCGTCGGCGACGTGAACGGTGATGGAAAGCTCGACCTGCTCGAAGCAAGGCGGTGGTGGGAGAATACCGGGTCAATGGTCAAGGAGGATCAAGGTGGTCAAGACGGTGGTAAATGGACACAGCACAACTTCGCTGCCGGAGTCGGCGGTGGGGCGCAGATGTTCGCGTATGACTTTGACGGCAATGGAACGCAAGACGTCTTCACCGCCCTCGCCGCGCATCGCTATGGCGTCGCCGTTTTCCTCCAATCAGCGAAATCTGCGCAATCTGCGGATCAACCGACGTGGAAACGCGTCATGCTCGCCAGCGAGCAGCCGCAGGACAACGACTACGGCATCGTCTTCAGCCAGCCGCACGCCGCGTTCCTCGCGGACATCGACGGCGATGGCGTGAAGGACATCGTCACCGGCAAGCGCTACTGGGCGCACAACGGCCACGATCCCGACGAGCGCGGCCACCGCGTCATCTACTGGTATCAAACCAAGCGCGATGGCAAAGGCGGCGTCGATTTCGTCCCGCACCTCGTCGATGCCGAGAGCGGCGTCGGCGTCGATGTGCAGGTCGGCGATGTGAATGGCGACAAGCTCCCCGACATCGTCGTTGGCAACAAAGCGGGCGTCTTCATCCTCACGCAGGAGCGGAATGACACCACCGCCGACCTCACGCCGAAGAAGCTCTACGGCCCCGCGCTCAAACCGCAGGCTGAGTACGCCAAAGGGACGCGTGTAAGTGGGGAGCGCCTGCGTCCCGCAGGCAGTCTTTCGCGTCCCGCGGAAGACCGTCTCAAGGCAGGCGCAAACACTCCGGCTGGCGAGAGCGGCAGGCCGGCATCCGGCGGGACGCCGGACGCAGCACGCGGGACGCGTGCGCTCCCTCATGCGCTGGACCTCATGCAGCTCCCCGGCGGCTTCAAAGCCGAGCTTATCGCCGCGGAGCCGGATCTCGTGCAGCCCATCGCCTTCACCTTCGACGAACGCGGCCGCATCTGGGTCGTGGAGGGCAACAGCTATCCGAAGCCGCGCGAAGTCGGCGCGGGCCAGGACCGCATCAAGATCCTCGAAGACCAAGACGGCGACGGCACCTTCGAGACGAAGAAGGTGTTTTGTGAAGGGTTGAATCTGGTCAGCGGCATCGAGCTTGGGTTTGGCGGCGTGTGGGTGGGTGCCGCGCCGTATTTGATGTTCATTCCGAAAGGCGATGACGACAAGCCGCTGCCGCTCGGCAGTAATCGGGCCATTCCTGGCCCGTCTGGATCAGATGGGGCCAAGAATGGCCCCGTTACTCAGGTTCCCGGCCTGAACTTCACCGCCTATGCCCTCCTCGACGGCTGGGGCTCCCAGGATACCCACGAAACCCTCAACTCCTTCATCTGGGGCCCGGACGGCTGGCTTTACGGCTGCCATGGCGTCTTCACGCACAGCCGCGTCGGCAAGCCGGGCACGCCGGATGACCAGCGAGAGCCCATCAATGCCGGTGTGTGGCGCTATCATCCCGTGCGGCATGAGTTTGAGGTCTTCGCGCATGGCACCAGCAATCCCTGGGGGCTCGATTACGACCAGCATGGCGAGTTCTTCGTCACCGCCTGCGTCATCCCGCATCTCTACCACATCGTGCCAGGCGGCCGTTATCAGCGGCAGGCCGGGCAGCACTTCAACGCGCACACCTACGACGACATCAAGACCATCGCCGATCACGCGCATTACGCCGGCAATCCGCGCCCCGATGTCAGCTTCGACAAAACGACCGGCGCAGGCGTGATGAACAACGACACCAACGCGCTCGGCGGCGGTCACGCGCATTGCGGCCTCACCATCTACCAGAGCAGCCTCTTCCCGCCGACGTATCGCAACCAGCTCCTCTTCGGCAACCTCCACGGCCACCGGCTCGTCGCCAACTACACCGACGTGCACGGCAGCACCTACATCGGCAAACACGCCGCCGACTTCCTGCGTGCGAACGACATGCACTTCATCCCCGTCACGCAAAAGGTCGGCCCCGACGGCGCCCTCTACGTCAGCGACTGGAGCGACCAGCAAATCTGCCACCGCGGCAGCGGTGCCGTGGAGCACTGGGATCGCAGCAATGGGCGAATTTACCGCATCAGCTACGACGGCTGGAAGCCGTGGAAAGGCGATCTCGCGAAGGAAAGCGATGAAGCGCTCGCGAAGCTCGCGGTGCAGACCGAGAACGAGTGGGAATCGCGGATGGCGAGAAGGGTGCTGATGGAGAAATCCAATGCAGGAACTGAGCCACAGCTGGCTATCGCGACCTCCATTGCAGGCCGTGAGTTTACCATTCTGGAGACAATAAGGCTGCTATGGTTATCCACCGCTGTTGCTCCACCACAGCACCTTGGGCCCCAGGTTTTTGAATCGTCTCAAGACGAAAGACTCATCGGACAGATTATTCGGCATGCAGCATCAGGCGGTGACTTTGCTGATACGGATATGGGTGTTTTAAGTTCAGCCGCTCAAAAACACCAATCCCCCATCGTCCGCCGCGAACTCGCCTCTGCGCTCCAGCGTCTTCCACAAGCCCAACGCAAAGACCTCGCCACCGCGCTCCTCAAGCATGGCGAGGACAAGGACGATCCGATGATCCCGTTGCTCATCTGGTATGGCATCGAGCCGGTGGTGGCGGCGGACCCGGCGGTGGGGATGCAGCTCGCGAAGGTGTCGAAGATGCCGAAGGTCACCGGATTCATCTATCGCCGTCTCTCGTCGGATGACGCGGGGCGCACGAGCCTGCTCAAACTGGCCGCGGAGACGCCGGATGCCGTTTTGAAACTCGATTTGCTCAACGCGTTGGTCCAGGCCGCACGAAACGGTCACCCGATCACGAAACCGGCGAATTGGCCCCAGATGCGCGAACGGTTGGTTGGAGTGAAGGCTTCAGCCGACGCTGGGAACGCGGAAAGATCGGCTAAAGCCTCCACTCCAACGTCTGATGCGACGACTTTGCTCGAACTCGAAGCCTCCATGGGCATCGAAACGGCTCTGGCGACCTATCGCGACCTTCTCGCCTCCGCGAGCGCTCGCACCAGCGAACGCGAAAACGCGCTCAACGTGCTCCTGCAGGCCAAAGATGCTTCCACAGCCAAAACCCTGCTCCAGCTCATCCAAAACGACGCGCCGGCCTCGCTGCGTCGAAAGGCGATTCAGGCGCTCGCCTCGCTCAAAGATGCCGAAACGCCAAAAATCCTCGGCGCGGCGTTGCCGAAGCTCTCCGCGAACGAATTGCCGGATGCGGTGAACACGCTCGCCTCGACCAAGGAAGGCGCGAAAGCGCTGCTGAAGGCCGTGGAGGCCAAAACCGTCCCCGCGACGGCTCTTTCGCCGTTTTTGGTGCGCCAGCTCACCGCCTTCGATGACGCGGAGATCAACGCCCTCATCAAATCCGCCTGGGGCGATGTCAACGCGCCCAAAGCCGACCTCGCCGAGCGCACGAAGAAGTATCGCGACCTCCTCACGCCCGCCAAATTGGCCAAAGGCGACCTCGCGAAGGGCAAGATGCTCTACACGGCCACCTGCGGCCAATGCCACAAACTCTTCGGCGAAGGCCAAAACGTCGGCCCCGACATCACCGGCAGCAATCGCGCCGATCTGAACTACCTGCTCGAAAACGTGCTCGATCCGAATGCGGTGATCGGCAAAGCCTACCAGCTCAACCTCTTCACCATGAAGGACGGTCGCGTCATGAGCGGCGTCATCAAGGACGAAAGCCCCGCCGCCGTGAAGATCGCCATGATGGGCGGCGTCGAGTTCACGCTGCCACAAGCGGACATCGCGAAACGAGAGGTGTCGAAGCTCAGCACGATGCCCGAGGGGCTGTTTGATGCTTTGCAGCCGGAGATGGTGGTGGATTTGGTGAAGTATTTGCAGAGCGGTGTAGGCGCGTCTGCCAAGACGCGGGATCAACGCACTCTGGCGAGTGCGCCAACGATCCCAGGCGCTCTCGAAGGCGAATCGCTCAAGGTGATCGAAATCACCGGCGGCAAAACCGGCAAGCAAGGCATGGGAGGCTTCGGCAGCGAGTGGAGCGGCGCGGCGCAGCTCTGGTGGACCGGTGGCAAGCCTGATCAAAAGCTCACGCTGGCCATTCCCGTGAAGGAAGCGGGCAAGTACACGCTCTACGGTGCGCTGACGATGGCGCGTGATTATGGCGTGGTCAGCATCACGCTCGATGGCAAGCCGGTGGCCTCGTCGTTTGATGGCTACAACTCACCCAAGGTCATCCACACCGGCGAAAAGGAGTGGGGCACGCATGAACTCACCGCCGGCGAGCACAAACTGACTTTCACACTGGCTCCGCCAAATCCCGATGCCTTGCCATCGAACATGGTAGGGCTGGATTATGTGAGGCTGGAGAAGAAGTAGGCCCAAACGAGACGATTTGATGGAGCGCGTGTGTGTGTCGAAGACCACTCGCCACTTGGGGGGGGACGCGTGAACGGCAGGAAAGTCAGGCGAGTTGAAAACTCGCGCTCCAACTCAAACCAGCGCCAGTGCTTCATCAAACCTTGCGATCAAGTCCGCCGTGTCCTCCAAGCCGGCCGAGACGCGGATGAGCCAGCGGCTGACGCCGACACTCTCGACCCAGTCGAGCTCCTCGTAGTGTGCGAGCAGCGTGTAAGGGCAGGCGAGGGTGAAGTTGGTGCCGAGGCTCGGGCCTTTGCACACGCGCAGGGCGTCGTAGAACTTCGGGCTCGTTTGCTCGGGGTTTTTGAGCGTGAAGGAGAACAGGCAGCCGTGGCCGCCGTTCTCACGGCGGATGAATTCGTAACCGCGTCCGCCTTCGGTCGCGGCGTGCCAGACGCGGTCCACCTTGGGATGCGAGCGCAGATGCTCGGCCAGTGCCCTGGCGTTGCGGCTCATGGCGGTGGCGCGTTGGGTGAAGTCGCGGCTGTTGAGTTCGAGCGCGACGGCATCGCCGCGCCAGAGTTCGTGGTCGGCGTGCGCGGTCAAAAACGCGGAGAAGGCCGCGTGATGCGGCGATTTCCGGTTCAAGACGACGCTGCCGGCCAGCACATCGCCCACACCGGAAAAACTTTTCGTCAGGCTGGTCGTCACGACATCAGCGACGCGATGCGCATCGACATGGGCGACAGTGGAGATCGTGTCATCAACGATGAGCGGCACTCCGGGCTGCGCCTCGGCGCGAATGGCGAGCAGGCGCTCGAAATCGACGCAGCGGAGCAGCGGATTGCTCGGTGCCTCGCAGAACAGGCCTGCCAGCGGCTCGCGTTGAAGCAGATCGCGCAGATCATCATACTCGCTGTCGTTGATCAGCGGCAGGAAATGCGCGCCGCTGCCGAAGAACTGCTGCAACTTCAACACATCGACATAGGGGAAGTCGAGCTGCGCGGTTTTGCGGCCCGGAGACAGATGCGTGAGCATGCGATGCACCGCAAAATTGGCCGCCATGCCGGAGGGGAAGAGAAACACGTCCTCCGGCTGCTGTCCGGCGAGCTGGGTGATGCGCTGTTTGATCGTAAGGTTGGCCGCTTTGCCTTCAGCTTCCGTCACACCGCTTGATTGCGTGCCCAAAGCCTCGCAAGCCTGCCGTGTGCTCACGCATTCGCCGCAGAAGCGCCAGAACTTGCGCGCTTTGACATAGCTGTCGGCAGGAAACACAGCGACACCCAGTTGATGCGCGGTCCATTCAACCGCACGACCAGTTTGGATAAACTGCACGCAACGCTCCGCATGCACGACACGCGGAAAGACGAGGCAGCGCTCGCCTGCGGCGGCGAACTCCTTCTCAGCCGCTTCAAACAGCCGTGTGATGGCCGGTGGGCAGCAGAAACGAGGATAGCCGGATTTAAATTTCGAAACGATCTCCTGATCGCCTTCCTCATAGCCGATCACATGCTTCCACAGCGGCAGGCAGACGGAAACGCCGAGTTCGTGGTCAGGGATCGCCTTGCCGAGGTCTTCGGCGTTGCAAAGAGGGTGTTTGAAGAGGTCGGACATCAAGAAAGGGGGCGTGTCCTTACTTCTTCGCCAAGGCCCGGTCAATATCCTCCCACAGATCCTCGACGTGCTCGATGCCGACGGAGAAGCGCACCAAACCATCGGTGACGCCGGCGGCTTCGCGGGTTTCTTTGGGAATGGAGGCGTGGGTCATGCTGGCGGGATGGGCGACGAGGCTTTCGATGCCACCGAGGCTCTCGGCCTGCGTGAAAAGGCGCAGACGGCGGATGAAGGCGAGGGTGTCACCGTAGCTGAGGCCAAAATCGGCGAGGAGCATGCCGCCGCCGGCTTTCATCTGCTTTTTGGCGAGTTTGTACTGCGGATGGCTGGTCAGGAAGGGGTAGTTCACGCTGCGAACGGTTTTACGCCCCTTGCGTGCCTTGCGCTCCTCCAGCCGCTTCGCGAGTTCGAGGGCGTTGGAGCAATGACGCTCCATGCGCACGGCCTCGGTTTTCGCACCACGCGAGATGAGCCAGGCGTCGAAGGGGCTGGGCTGCAAACCGATGGCCTTCTGCGCGAAGATCATTTTTTCCTGCCACTCGTCGGAGTTGGAGCAAACCGCGCCGCCGAGGCTGTCGCTGTGGCCGTTGGTGTATTTCGTGGTGCTGAGCAGGGAGAGATCGGCACCGAGATCGAGCGGCTGCTGGAGCAGGCTGGAGGCGAAGGTGTTATCGACCGCGACGATGCTGCCGACGCTGTGCGCGGCGGCGCTGAGGGCCTTGATGTCGAGGATTTTCAGCAGCGGATTGGTGGGCGACTCCAACCAGACGAGCGCGGGCTTGAGGCGGGGGATGAGATCGTAGTTCGCGGGATTGGCGAGGTTGGCGTATTTGATGGTGACGCCGAAGCGGCGCAGCACCTTTTCAAAGATGCGGTAGGTGCAGCCGTAGATCTGCTGCTCGGAGAGGATCACATCTCCCGCCTTGAGCGAGAAGAGGATGGCGGAGATGGCGCTGAGGCCGCTGGCGAAGACGGTGCAGTGCTTCGCGTTTTCGAGGCTGGCGAGAGTGGACTGGAGATTGCGGAAGTTCGGATTGCCGGAGCGCGTGTAGTCAAAGCCGGTGGGATTGCCCGTCTCGAACGTGGACGTCATGTAGATCGGCGGGATGACCGCGCCGGTCTCGCTGCGGTAGTCCTGGCCCACATGAATCGCGCGTGTTTCAAAGCGTGCGTCGGAAGGAATGGTCGGGTCGTCTTTCATGCGGCGATCATGGACATGCAGAATTAGCTTTGCAAGGCCCCTGCGCTCATGCTTTATGAGTCAAATCTGATCTTTCATGCCCGACTCCACTGCTCCTCGAAAATTCCGTCGTGTTCTTCTCAAACTCAGCGGTGAAGCATTGAGACAACCGGGCAGTACGGACAACATTTCACCGCCGATCGTCGAGGACATGGCGGCGCAGATCAAAGCGGCGCATCAGACCGGGCTCGAGATCGCCCTTGTCGTGGGCGGCGGCAATTTCTGGCGCGGTGTGACCGCCAGCAACAAGGGCATGGAGCGTGCCACGGCGGATTACATGGGCATGCTGGCCACGGTGATGAACTCGCTGGCGGTGCAGAGCATGCTGGAGGCGATGGACGTGCCAACACGCGTGCAGAGCGCCATCAAGATGGACAACGTGGCCGAGCCCTTCGTGCGCCGGAAGGCGATGAGGCATCTGGAACTCGGCCGCCAGCCGCAGGTTCAGCGTGTGCATCACGGCGCCCGCCGCGGGAATG
>DAORHS010000067.1:0-11246 GCA_035438165.1 Prosthecobacter sp. | reverse complement strand
CCGAGCTTGAGGCCGATTTGACGCGCCACATTCATGCCCGCGCCCGCTTGCAGCACCTGACCGAGGATGACCTGCTGGATGTGCGCACGCAGTTCTTGCTGAAGCATCGCTTCGCCGAGAGCGTGACCGAGTTCAGCGGCGGTGAGCGCTTTTAATCCACCGCCGAATCGGCCGATGGGCGTGCGCTTGGCTTCGATGATGTAAACAGGCTTCATGGGATGGTGCGGAGGGTTTCGGCGAGTTGAGGGGTGAATTGCATCAGATCGAGCACATCACGCTGCAAATCGAGCCCGGCGGCGATTTCGATGAGGCGCAGGCCGTCTGGCGTGAGTTCGAACACGGCGCGTTCGGTGACGTAGAGCACCTGCTGGTCGCGAGCGAGGGCTGACGGGCCGTGGAAGCAGATGTGCTGGAGCTGGCGGACAAACTTGGCGTTTCCTTTCGCCTGGAAGGTGCAGCAGAAGACGAGACGGCGTGCGCTCTGCGCGATGTTCATGAAACCACCGACACCGGCGAAGCGATCCGCGAAACTGGCGACGTTCACGCTGCCTTCGGCATCGACCTCCACCGCACCGAGCACGGCGATGTCGAGTCCGCCGCCGTCGTAGAAGTCGAACTGCGACGGCTGGTCGATGATCGCTTCCGGAAAGTGGCTGCAACCAAAGCTGAGTCCTGAAGCCGGCACACCGCCCGTGGGGCCGCTTTCGACCGTAAGCGTGAATTCCTGCAGTCGTCCCGTTTCCGCTGCGACCATCGCCACCGCTTCCGGCAAACCGATGCCAAGGTTCACGATGTCGCCTTGGCGAATCTCACGCAGCGCCCGTGTGCCGATGCGTTTGCGCTCGGACTCGGGCATGACGGGCAGCTCGAAGCTGCCGTCTCCGGTGACGACAAAGTCCTCATTGAAGACTTCTCCGAAAGTCTGGTCATGCTGCACGCCGGAAGAAGTGACGAGGTAATCGATGAGAATGCCGGGTACGCGTACCGCCTTCGGATCCGGCAGTTGATCCACGACGCTTTCCACCTGCGCGATGACGATACCGCCGTGGTTCTTCGCCGCCTGCGCCATGGGCAGCACCTCGCTGATCAAGCCTTCGCATTCCATGCTCAGATTGCCGCGAGCGTCGGCATATGTCGCGCGAATGAGCGCCACATGAATCGGCATCGGTTTGTAGCGCAGCCACGTTTCGCCATCCAGCTCGATGCGCTCGACGAGCGGTTCGGTGGTGCGTGCGTTAAGCATGCCGCCGCTGTGAATCGGGTCGATGAAGGTGTTCAAGCCGACCTTGGTGATCAAACCGGGCCGCTTGGCGGCGATTTCTCGGGTTAGAACGCTCAACACACCCTGGGGCAGGTTGTAAGCTTCGACTTCGTTCGCCAAGGCGAGTGCTCCGAGCTTCGGCGCGAGGTTCCAGTGACCGCCAACGATACGTTTGAGCATGCCACGATGCGCGAGGTGGTTCAAACCACGTCCTTCACGATCTCCCTGGCCGGCGCAGTAATAGAGTGTGAGATCAGTCGGTGTGCTGGTTTGGAGGAAACGGCGTTCCAAAGCCGCGGTGAGCATTTCAGGATGCCCTGCGCCGACGAAACCGCTCACAGCCACCGTGATACCGCTCGGAATGGCGGCGACGGCTTCGTCGGCGGTGGTGATGGTGGCGGGGGAACGCATCAACCTCTCCAGCCGCCGTTGATTTCGAGGGTTTGGCCCGTCACGTAGCTGGCGAGCGGCGAGCAGAGGAAGAGCACGACGTTGGCGACTTCCTCGGTGGTGCCGAAGCGGGCGAGCGGGACGTTTTTGAGCATCTCATCGCGCACGTTTTGCGGAATAGTGGCGGCCATGGCGGTGTCGATGACGCCGGGGGCGATGGCATTGGCGCGGATTTGTTTCTTCGCGGCTTCACGACTGAGCACGCGCATCATGGCCTGCACGCCGGATTTGGCGGCGGCGTAGTTGGCCTGGCCGAAGAAGCCCTGGATGGCGGCGATGCTGCCAAAGCTGACGATGGCACCATGGTCGCGCATGATTTCGAGCGCGTATTTGCAGCAGTAAAAGACGCCGGAGAGGTTCACGTCGATCACGGCATCCCATTCATCGAGCCCCATCTTGGCGATGGTGCGGTCCTTGATGATGGCGGCGTTGTTGATGAGGAAATCGAGTCCGCCGTGGCGTGCTTGAACCTCTCCCATCATCGTTTTGACCTGCTCCGGCTGTGAAACGTCGGCGGCGATGATGCTGGCGCTGTCGGTGCGGAGGAGATTGAGCTCGTCGGCGAGTGTTTGAGCGTCGGTGGTGGTGCCGGGCGTTCCGAGATGGTTGAGCACGACGATGGCGCCGGCTTGGTGGAACGTTCGGGCGACTTGGGAGCCGATGCCCTGGGATGCGCCGGTGATGAGAGCGACTTTGCCTGTGAGGTCGATTGGAATCATGCGTGGTGGTTTTACGAGACGGTCCGCCATTGATCAAGCTTTCCGCCTCAAGGAGGATCATTTGCCTCGGCTGGCAGCCTGTGGCATTAAATGACCGTCATGGTCAAAAAACTCCTCCACACCCGCTACCGGGTGAACGATCTCGAGAAAACGGTGAATTTCTACACGCAGGTGCTGGGCCTGAAAGAAATCCGCCGCCATAAGTCGCCACGCGGCTCGGAACTCGTCTTTCTGCAGACGCCGAACAGCGACGAGCTCATCGAAATCTGCAGCTATCCCGCCAGCGGGCCGGTGACGTTTTGCAGCGACCTGACGCATCTGGCGTTTGAGGTCGGGAGCATCGAGGAATTTGCGAAACATGCCGCGTCGCTTGGCTACCCGCTCTCCGACGGACCGACGCCGAGTTCCAGTGGCGTCTTTGCCTTTATTGACGCCCCCGAGGGCTATGAGATAGAACTGATCGAATACCGAAAATAACTCCCTTTTAACAAGCTCATGGACTTCGACTGGATTGGCGCCGCCTTCGACCTCACCCAACTTCCCCCCAAGGACATTGAGGAGTCGTTCGAGGATCCATTCTCGATCAAACTGCTGCCGGACGGTCAGCACGAGGACGCCGAGGCCCGCTATTATAACCTGGGCAAGTCGCTGCAGGGCAAGCCGGTCTTCAGCGTGTTCTGGACGGACGGCAAACGCTACCGCGTCGTTTTTGCCCGGCTCATGACTCCGGGAGAGCATGATTTTTTTGAGCGCAAGAAGGCGGAGGAAATGTGAGTTCACTCAACACCATCATGGAGACTTCACCGGCAGATCTGAAACCCATCCGTGCCTGGAAGGACGTCCCAGCCTTCGATTCGGAGGAGGTGGAGGGGCAGTTTTGGGCGGCGCATCAACTGGACGCGCGGCTGATGCAGTCCTCGATCCATCGTGCCGATGTGCGCGAGTCCACCACGATCACCCTGCGCTTTGACCCGCGCATGCTGAGCCGCATCAAGCGCGTGGCCCGCCGCCGCTACCTGAACTATCAGAGCATGATCAAGCAGTGGCTGAGCGAGCGGATGGAGCAGGAGCTGAAAGACTGAGGCATGAAAAAGCCGCGCTCCGTTTCCGAAGCGCGGCTGAAAAGAAAAGACGCCGGTCAAAGCGCGCTCTTGAGCGCGGACGACGCGACGAAGCGAACGGTTCTGGATGCCTTGATCTCGACCGGTTCCTTGGTCTTTGGATTGCGGCCCATGCGCGCCTTGCGATCCACCGGTTTGAAGGTTCCGAAGCCGATCAACTGGACCGGTCCTTGTTTAACGCCCTTGGTGATGGCGTTCAGCACAGCGTCGAGGGCGTCTGCGGCGGCACGTTTGGAGGTGTCACCACCGAGAATTTCCTGCACGGAATCGATAAGTTGAGCTTTGTTCATGGGCGTGTTTGGGATTCGTTGTTGGATTGAGTGCGGGTCCGTTCCAGAATGAATGCGGCGCGGAGCTTTTTATGGCGCGTTCCGTCTCGTTTCACAATCATAAAATCCGTCTCCCGGCTATGGAAACACTAAAGAAATTCCTGCTTCCCGAATCACAACCTGCCGTGGCGAATGATGTCTTCATTGCGCCTGGTGCCATCGTGGTTGGCGCGGTGGAACTGCATGCGGAATCCAGCGTCTGGTATGGCTCCGTTCTGCGCGGTGACATCAACCGCATTGTTGTTGGCGCGCAAAGCAATGTGCAGGACGGCAGCGTGCTGCATGTGAGTGATGACTTTGCCTGTGTGCTGGGCGAGCGCGTGAGCGTGGGGCATCGGGCCGTCGTGCATGCCTGCACCGTGGGCGATGAGGTGCTCGTGGGCACCGGGGCGATCATCATGGACGGCGCACAGATCGGTGCGCGCAGCATCGTGGCCGCCGGAGCGCTGGTGACGAAAAACACGATCGTCCCGGAGGGCTCGCTGGTCATGGGCTCGCCTGCGCGCGTGGTTCGGGCGCTGTCCGTGGAGGAGCAGCAGGCCAATGCCAAGCTTGCCCTGAAGTATGTCGAGGTGTCGCGCCGCTACCTGGCCATGGGGCTCGGCGGCGCAGCGGTTCGGGTTGGGGGCGGGGCAGTATAGACGCAGAAAAAGCCACCGTGCGTGTTGCCATCGGGCTGCGTGCGGTTTTTAGTTGTCCAATGAACAAGGATGTCATCGAAGTGCAGGTGCGTGCGGTGCTGCCGCTGGAGGGCAGCTTTGCGGTGTTTCTGGGCAATGAAACGAAGGTCTTCGTGATCTACATCGACGAGTCCGTCGGCACGGCGATCTCCATGTTCATGCGGGGTGTGTCGAAGGAGCGGCCGCTCACGCATGATCTTGTCGGGCATCTGCTGCTGGCCTTCGGTGCGAAGGTGGAGCGTGTGGTCATCAACAACATCAACGGCAGCGTCTTTCACGCGCGGCTGATCATCTCCGCGGAAAACGAACTGCACACGACGCGCAAGATGATCGAACTGGATGCGCGTCCCAGCGACAGCATCGCCATGGCGGTGCAGCAGAGCGCACCGATCTTTGTGGCGAAGTCGGTTTGGGAGTCGGTCGAAGATGTGAGCGATACGCTCGCCCAGATCGAGAAGAAAGGGCTGGAGGCCCAGCAGGCCGCCGAGACAGGCGAAGAAGAGGAAGAGGACGAGATCGAGGAGCTCAGCGACGAAGACATCAACACCATCGCAGGCATCGAACCCGGCAAGGGAGATGACGAGTATGACGACGGCTTCGGTGACGATGACGACGACGAGGAAGGCGAGGAATGGAAAAAGGCGGACGGATAGGGAAGACGGAACATTGAATGTCCAACATGGAACATCCAATGGCCGGCGCTTAGCGCGATAGCATGGCTTTCAACTGCATCGCCTCACCATAACCGGGGGCAATGCTCAAAGCACGATCCAGCGCTGCGATGGCTTCCTGTTTGCGGTCTTGCCGGGCAAGAATGGTGGCGCGGGCGTAGGGGATGCCGGGATCGCGGGGGTTGGCGAGTTCGCCGCGTTGAAGTGCTTCCAACGCTCCGGGGATGTCTCCCTGGCCGTTTTTAGCGAGCCCGAGATTGTACCAGGCGCGCGACAAGCCCGGATCGAGTCGAGTGGCGTCCTGCAGCGACTGGATCACGCCCTTCAGGTCGCCAGTCTCAGCGAGCGCGAGTCCAAGCTCGTAATGATACTCAGCATGATTGGGCGCGAGTTTGATCGCGTCACGCAGCTTGGCGATGGCGAGCCCGGTCTGCCCGGCGGTGCTGTACATCATCGCCAGATCGTGATGGAAGGGCGGCGAGTTCGGATCCCAGCGGATGGCGGTTTCCATGTGCTGGATGGCACTGGTCGTATGGTGACGGGCAAACTCGAACTGTGCGAGCTGCATCTGGCCGCTGGGCTGATCGGCGTTCCAATGCAGCATGTGCTGCAGGTCTTTGCCGGCGGCGGAGTCGAGGTTCAGACTCTCTCGCAAGGCCCAGGCGGCGGAGACACGTACACCTCGCACGGGATCGTTGAGCAACGACTCGACGGAAGATCGAATGGAGCCGCTTTGCAGCATCGGTTCGAGCGTGCGGATGGCGCTTTCACGCACGAGGGGGTGCGCGTGCTGAAGTTGGGCGCTCACGGCGGATTGAACAGCGGGCTGGTCGATCCAGCGGTCCAGCAGCAAGGTGGCGCTGGCCTTCCAATGCGGAATTTCATCGCTGCCGAGCAGATCGACGAGCCCGTCACGTGCTTCGGCGTCGCCTTGGCGTGCATTGGCAATGAGCGTGGCCCGTGTGCGTGTCTTGCGGTTCATTTTGTCGCCCCACCATTTCTGCGTGGCTTCGAGCGCCCAGTCGGTGTCCTTATTGGTGTGGCATTTGTTGCAGGCGTTCGGGATGTTGAACTGCTTGGTGAGCAGTGGGTCGGGAATGGTGAAGCCGTGGTCGTGGCGTGGATGACGCTGCATGTACACCGTCTGCGGCATGTGGCAGTTCACGCATTGATTACCCGTGCTGGCGGCTTGATGGAAGCTGTGCGCCTCCGGCAGGATGACCGGCGCGTTGGGAAAGCCTCCCTGCGTGTGGCAGCGCATGCAGAGCTGGTTGCCGGGCAGGATGGTCTTCATGCTGTGCATGTCATGGCAGTCCATGCAGCGCACGCCGGCATGGTACATGCGGCTGCTGAAGAAGCTGCTGAACTCGTAGTTCTCGTCGCGAATCTGGCCGTCGGGATAAAACGTGTCGCTCTGGTCGGTGATGGTGAGGTGGTAGTGATCCCAGAAGGATTCGCCGGGCACGAAGTCACCGGTGATCTCGCCGCGCCGTGCGTGACAGCCGGCGCAGTTTTCGATGTGCTGGTCGCGCGACCACTTCACGAGCGTGGGATCGCCTTTGACGCCGCGGTTGGAACGCTGCCACTCGTTGTGCGGCTTCATCGGCCCGTGGCAGGCCTCGCAGCTCACGGACATCTCGGCCATGGTGGTGTGGTAGCCGTCGGTGACGGCGTCGTAGTTTTTACGCAGGCGGGTGTTGTGGCAGGTGGCGCACATTTGGTTCCACACCATGCCACGCCCGGTCCAGTGGCCCCATTCGCCGGGTTTGCGGTCTTCGTTGCCGTACACATTGAACCACTCGTTTTTGTGCGGGTCCAGGCAGGCCTCCATGGCCTGCAGGCGGCCGTTGCCACCACTGACGAGAAACTGCCGGAGCGGATCATGGCCGATGACGCGTTCGACGCGGTAGGGGGTGATCTTGTCGCCAAAGCCCAGGGCGATGAGTTCATAGTCACTGCCGTTTTTGCGGACTTCGGTGGTTTGTGAGCCGTGCTTGAAGCTGCGGGTTGGCACAAATCCGGGATCATCGAGTTTGGGGTCCGGTTTGCGCTCGGCTAGGCCGTGATGGGAACCGGCCCACTTGGTGAATTGATCGGCGTGGCACTCCTTGCAACTTTCCGAGCCTGCATATTGCGCAAAGGCGGCTTTTTCATCTGGCATGGCAAAGGGTTCCGCCTTGGCGAGGGACACCACCGGCGTGACGGGCAGCGGGGTGTATTTTTTCTGCGGCCACAATGCCCAGGCGACCAGGGCTGCGATGCTTGCCATGATGCCGCCGAGGAACAGTCCCGCCTTCCACGATGATTCGGGTGGCTGCGGGGCTGGCGGGGCTTTTTTCTTCATGGGCCCGCCAGATTAGGCGGACGCGATGCTGACGCAAGACGCGAGGACCGATCAGAAGTCGAGATAGATCTCGGCGCGGCGGTTGTGGCTGCGGCCTTCGGGGTTGTCGGTGCCGTCGGACTTCTTGTTCGGGCTGAGCGGCTGTGCTTTGCCGAGGGCCGCCGTTTCCACCTGGGGGGCGGGGACGCCGAGTGCGACGAGCTGCTGCTTCACGGCTTCAGCGCGGGTGCGGGAGAGATTGATGTTGTAGCTGTCCTCACCTTTCTCGTCGGTGTGGCCGGCGATGCGCAGTTTCTTGGAGGGGTCGGCCTTCATGAGGGCGGCGATGACCTCGATCTGCTTCTGGGCGCGCGGATGCAGTTCGGCGCGGTCGTATTCGAAGTAGAGAGCGAGCGATTCGCCACCCTTGGGGTTCTTCACGATGGGCGTGTAGGGCACGCCGAGCTTTGAGGCGTTTTTGGCGAAGGAACCGAGGATGTCGGAGAGATTGAGGCCGACGATTTTCCACGGCTGCGCGATGTCGGCGCGTTTGAGCTCCACGCCAAACTCGGTGTTCTGCTGGAGTGCTTCCGACTGCACCTGGGCAATGACCCAGGACACCTCGGGATTGGCGATGGTGATGATGAGCGGCTTGCCGGGGTTCAGGGCATACTGGCCTTCTTCAAACACGATGCAAAGGCCGACGAGGCGCTCGACGGGCACCTTCTTGTCATCCACGAACGCCCTGGCGGCGGCGAAGTCATGCTTCAGGAGGTGGCGGACGAAGTCACTTGCAAAAGCCAGCGCGTCCGTGCCGTCATCCACGGTGAAAAGCTGTTTGGTGGGAGCCAGCATTCCCGGAAGCGGCGGAGGGGTCGTGCCACCGGCTGCAGCGGCCAGACCGCCGGGAGCCGCAGCAGGCATGGAGGCGATGGCGCTGCCCATGGACTTTGGCAGGGTGGCTTTGGCGATCTTCCAGCCCATGCGTTCGTCACGTTCGAGATCGAGCTGGATGTGGACGGTTTCCGTGGAGCCCGGCTTGGAGAAGGGAATCGCGATGCGGGTGCGGTTTTCCACGAGGCCGAGGAGTTCCACCTGATCCTCGGCACCGGGCTTGTAACCCATCTCAGCAAGTTTTTGGAACAGCCTGGAGGCACTCTCAGACTGGGCTGCATCTGCGGCGGCCGCGAGCTTGCCCGCCTGGGCGAAATCACCGGTGGTCAGGCTGCGCACGAGCTGCCTGCCCAGATCAAGCGGACGGGCAAAGGCAAAGGCCGCCGGGGCGGGCTTGGGAACGGGCGGGGCCTCGACCTTGGGCGGCATGGCGGGTGTGGTCGGCGCTGCGGCCTTGGCTGCTGGTGTCTTGTCGGGCTCCCCGCCAGGAGCAACCTCACCAGCGGCGGCAGGGGGCGCTTCCTGCGAGCCCTGCATTTTCTTTTTGGTAAACAGGAAAAAAATGGCGGTGCTGAGCGCCAGCGCCACCACGACGATGAGAACAGGCACGAGACTGCCGCCGTAAACGGAACGGGCAGGGAAGGAACGGGACGAATGTTGCATGGCCGGGAGGAGGCTGTCCTGTGACAGCAGCAAAGATGCCACCACGGGTGGTGATGAATCAAGGCTTATTATGCGCCCGCCTTGGTCAGCGCTTCTCTTCCGTGCCGGACGTGGTCTGGCCGCTGCGCATCTTGGCCTTCAGCCGGGACCAGAAATCATCCCCCCCCTTGGGTTCGTCTCCAGCGGTGCTGGCGGTGCCGCCTTTGAACGAAGGCACCTCCACACCGGCCCCACGCGAGCTATCGCTGCCCACATCCGCGAGCGCACGGCCATAGGGGGCGAAATTGTTCACCGGCACGTCGTATTTCTGCATGCTGGAGGACAGCACGCGCCGTGCGTGGATGAAGGCCGTGGGACTGTAATAGTTCGAGTTGTCACGGGCAAACTGGGAGCGGTTCATCCCGATGTGGAGGTTCTTGCGCACTTCGAAATGCAGATGCACGGGATACATGCCGTTGTTGCCGCCCATGGTGCCGACCAACTGGCCTTTTTCCACCAGTTCATGCAGTTTCACCTTCCGCTCCAGCAGGTGTGCATAGAGCGAGTCCACCATCGCGATCCTGCCGTCGGCCTCACGGAAGATATGGCGCACCAGGATGCAGTTTCCCCAGCCGACGCCGATGTTTTGGGAAAAGATCACCACGCCGCGTCCCATGGCGTAGATCGGCGCTCCGCTGTCACTGTCACCGCCGCCGCGTCCGTTCCAGTCTTCGCCCATGTGTCCGTTGGGCCAGTAGCCGCGGGCCTTGTAGTAGCCGTCGGCATCCGGCTTGCCCACGGGAAAATCAAAACCGTCGGCGAGCCGCACACGGATCGTCGATCCTGACTGGGCCGCGGCTTCCCGGGAGAGCATCATCAGCACGGCGCACGCACAGATCACGACCCGCCACCAGGCGGGGCGGCAGCACAGGAAGGTCATGGTTGGGTTGGAGGCACTGGCTGGCATGCCGAAAAGGGCGGGGAACCTAGCCGGAATCGTTGCAAAGGCCAGCTTGAAAACCAGTGTCATGCAAGAGATGGGCGGCCTGTGGCGAAATTTCCAGAGTCAATGCATCGAGTGAAGTGCGTTTGCTTGCAAACCTCGCTGCCTGCCCGACTGTCGCCTTTTCCGCCCCCCAACTTCTCCCAACCCGTTCATGCCTGACTGGCTTGCGATCATCCTCCTCGGCATCATCGAAGGTGTCACTGAATTCCTGCCCATCTCATCCACCGGGCATCTCCTCATCCCGCAGAACCTCGGCTGGTTGCCGGCGAAGAGCGATCTTTTCAACGTGGTGATCCAGAGCGGCGCAGTCATCGCCGTGCTGGCGGTTTTTACCCAGAGGGTGAAGCACCTGGCCACCACGCTCGGGGATCCAAGCACCCGGGACTATCTGATGAAGCTGTTTGTGTCCTTCTTCATCACGGCGGTCGGCGGACTGGCTCTCAAGAAGTTTGACATCAAGCTCCCGGAGACCATTCCACCCGTGGCCTGGGCCACGCTGATCGGCGGCGTGATCATTCTTGTGCTGGAGTTTCTGCACAAGGACAAGCCCGGCAGCGCCGACATCACCTGGACGGTCGTGGTCGCCGTGGCGCTGGCGCAGCTTCTGGCGGCGGTGTTTCCCGGCACCTCGCGTTCCGGGGCCAGCATTCTGATGGCGCTGGCCTTTGGTGTGGCGCGGCCAGCGGCCACCGAGTTTTCCTTCCTGCTGGGCATTCCCACGCTGATGGCGGCCGGTGCCTTTAAAATCCTCTCCGCCATCAAGGACGGCGGTGCCGGGCATGAAGACTGGGGCATGGTCGCCCTCGGGACCGTGGTTTCCGCCATTTCCGCCTTCATCGTGGTGAAATGGCTCATTCGTTTTGTGCAGGCGCACACATTCAATGGCTTCGCGTGGTATCGCATCGTCCTCGGCGGTGCGCTGCTCGCCTGGGCCGCCAGCGGAGGAGGACACTGATCATGCTCACGCTCGCCCGCGGCTGGTTCCGCCGCTCGATTTTCAAAACCATCCGCTTCCTGAAGCATCCGCGCAAGCTGCGGGACCGGCCCGTCATGCGCTGGTTCGCACGGCACTTTCTCGACAAGCAGGTGTGGAAGCCCACGCAGCACACGCTCGCCGGCGGCACGGCCGTGGGCATGTTCATCACCCTGC
>DAORHS010000066.1:0-11450 GCA_035438165.1 Prosthecobacter sp. | reverse complement strand
GAAATCAAGAACGCGGAAGCTCTGAAAACCATCCCATTCTGGGTGTTCCATGGTGACAAAGATGGCAGGGTCCCCGTTGACCGTGCACGCTCGATCGTGGCGGCCGTGAAGCAGGCGGGTGGTGAGTTGATCCAGTACACCGAGCTGGAAGACGCCGGTCACGGCATCACGGGCATTGTGTATCCCCGGACGGACCTTCATGAATGGCTGTTTCAACAGAAGAAGCCGTCGTCATCTGCGAACTGAGGATCACCAAGAAGATGCTTCATCACCATCACTCGGCCACATGTCAGCATCATGATGCGGATTCGGCACGCGAACTCGCCAAAACGATGATGCAGCGCGCCCAAAAGGCCGGACTTCGACGCACCAAGGCGCTGGAGAACGTTCTTTCGATCCTGGTGGCCTCTCACCAACCGCTGTCACTGGCGGACATTGCGGGGTCTCCAGATCTGACGAGCGGCGCCGACAAGGCTACCGTTTACAGGGTCTTGGTGAAACTGGAAGAGCTGGGGCTCATTCGACGTCTTGGCCTACATGACCGCAGCGCGTATTACACTCTCTTGCAACCGGGGCTGCATGATGACTATCTCATATGCACGCAATGTGGCCGCATTCAGAAGCTTGACATCGCCTGCCCGGTGGAGGCCTTGGAGAAGGAGATCGAAAAGCAGTCCGGATTCCGCAGACTCTACCACGAATTGGAGTTTTACGGACTGTGTCCTGCGTGTGCCTGAGCAAAGCGCCGACTGGCAGGCACCTCAAGCGACGACAACGATGTTTTTGTTGAGCGTCTCTGCCAAAAAAAGCCCCGTGCTGTTGTTTCCAGCACGGGGCAAATCAAAACTATATGATTCAACTCACTGAGGGGATTGGGAACTAGGACCCGTCGTAATCTGATTCCCGCCCCCACTCTGCGAACCACCACTATTAGGAGCAGGCGAACTACCACCGCCCAGATTGCCATCGCTGTTGGTGGTCGTTTGCGAATTATTGCCGCCCGAGCCTTGGGTCGTGGCCGAACCCGTCTGCTGGCCGGAACCATCCGTATTCGTTACTGTAGTGGTCGTGCTACCGTCAGCCGTTTTGGTCTCTGTGATTGTGGTGGTACTCCCATCACTGTTGGTGGTTTCCGTCTGCGTCGTGGTGGTCCCATTGGAGTCCGTGGTCACAGATGTCGTCGAACTACCCTGCTGTGTCGTCTGGGAAACGACATTGCCATTGGCATCAGTCACCGTCGTGGTGATGACGGTTGTGTCGCCCTGAACGGCTGTCCCTTGTGCAATCTGCTGCTGGGCGTTATCGGGAGTGATCGGACTCTCGGCGGCACCAGCACCATGGGCATCGCCAACCTGAATGGTGACAGTTGTTGTCGTTCCGTTCGCATTCTGAATCGTAATTGTATTGGTCGTCACAATGTTAATGACATCGCCGACAGCCGCGCCGGTGCACTGGAAATCCGGGGGGTTGAATTCAGGCTCCCACCGCAGCGCCAAGTAACGAGTCTTGACGGCTTTGGCCGGCCTTGCCTTCAAGGTTCCAGTCCCACGCGTGTCTTCCGCCACGGCGACTGGGCTCTTGTTGGCAAAATCGTTTGGATCAAAGGCCATGCGGCCTCTCCAGTCTTCCTTTTCAGGAAGATTGTCGAAGGCAAAAACCTCGAAGCGCACCGGACGTGGTGAATGCACCGAGGCAAATTCATTCAGAATGCGCAACTGCCCGAAGTCGTAAATGATGGTGCGGTACTTTTCATCGGACTCAGGGAACGCAAACTTGTTGTAGGTCACAGCGGTGTCGAGCCCGTTGGCCGGCCTTGGAGCCGCGTAAATGATACGCGCTCCACCGAGACCATTGATGAGATCCATCGGCCTCCCCTGCTTGCCTTCAGGGTCTTGCTTCACCGCATAACCCTTGTCGGTCTGACCACCATAAAAGTGAAGCGCACGCAACATCCCCCCCTTTGAGAGAGCCAGCTCAAGCTTCACAAACTTGGCCTGCATGCCGGCAAACTTAAAGTCCACCGAACGATCGGCTGCTGAAAACACTTTTTCCTCGAGAACAGCCCAGCCATTTTTATCGGCGCTCGCAGAAAGAATGGCGCGCCCTTCGATACCGTCATTGGTGAAGGAAGACTGGGAGATTAAAACAGGCTTTCCCAAGTTGATGATGACAAAACTCTTTCCTGCAGAAACCGTGGCGGAAGCCGTGATGTCATCGGTCAAAAGGGCGTCCACCTGTCCAAACCCAGCCGAACTGTCCAGAGATGCCGAACTGTGCGGACCGCTGGTGGCGATATCGACCGGTTTCTCCTTGATGATCGGTATGCGTGACCATTTGGCGTGGAGGGATCCGGTGGCCAGCAGGCTGCTGACAAGGAAAATTGAGGTGGTTAGCTTCATGATCGATTGATGAACGTTCAGGCAGTGAATCCGTCGTTGGATGGACAATGGAAAAACAGCGCCCGCAGGTTATTTTTTGAAACAGTATTAGTTACAACACAAATGCACCGTGATGTAAACATTTTTTCTGTGACTTGAGCGAGGAAATAAGGCTTGATTGATTGTATATTCCATATATTCTATAAAGATGAAATGTCCGCGCTGCCATGCTGGCGTCTTACCCATGCAGAACACTTGCTCTGCCTGTGGCTTTTCCGCGACATTGCTTCACGGTTACCTTGGAAATCAATGGGTTAAGCTGGAACGAATCACCGATGCAGCCCATTGCCTGCGCCTTGAGGATGCCAGGAAAGTTGAAATTATTTTGGACGATTTTGAGCGAAGTTTTCCACAAGCATTTTTTGCCGCCTACTTAGGTGTGCTTCCCAAAGGTTTGAGTGTCGCTGAACTCGGCTTCTGGTTGCTGAATCAAGGAGCATTTAACACACACTCTGTCAGTCGCCGAAACGACTTTGGGGTTGTGCTGGTGGTTGACCCCGCTGAGCAAACGGCCAGCATCACGTTGGGTTATGCCATCGAGAGATGTTTCGATGGCGGCATGGTCACCCGCATGCTGCAAACCGCCGGCGCGCACCTCAAAAAGGGAGCCCTGGGCAAGGCGATCGGAATCGTGTGCAACCGCTGCGGAGACACGCTGCGAAAACATGCCCGGCACATGACATGGCAACCTGATGTCTCAACAGTGGAGGGTGTTCCTTCCAACATGGGTTTGCAACCCCTGCGAGGGGGACACAAGGCCAGTTCGAAACCTCTGGCTGCTCCGCCCTCTGCTACAAAGCCATGACCACCCTTCCCTTTTATCGAATGGCATGCAATCGACAGGGCGGCAGGCTCTTCCAGGTCGCTGCATGGATGCTTTGGTGCGTGATTACCGCCGCCGAGGTTCCCCAGGCTGATGAAGCAGGCGAAGATCCGATGCTGCCGCTGCCGCGCTGGACTGAAAAGGAACTCGAAGCATTCCGCACCAGCCTTCCGTCGTCCGACAGTCCCGGAACTCTTTTGCCAGAAAACGGTGGATCAATCGCTGACATCAACCATCTGCTCCGCACTCCGGTGGCCAGTGGACCGCGTCTGGATCATCTGTTCCATCCCCCCGACGGTGAACTTTCACCTCGTTTGAAGTCCGAGGACATGCGGCTGTTTCTACCCGAATCGATCCTCGGTCTCCCCACGCCCCGTCCGGCAGGCACCGTGCGGGTGCCCACCCCGCTGTCAGCTCTAAAGGAGGTCTCCCCTGAGTTTCTGGCTGCTTGCTCACGATCACTGCCAAAAGAATATCTCATCGACCCCGATCTTCTCGTGCCTGAGATGCAGAATCACGATCTCATGCGCTTTCTTGAGTTCCACGCCAAGGATGCGCGAATCAAACTCTACGTCGTGGTCATCGCGAGCGACCGCAAATTGCCAGACGCGGCCAAGCTGGAAAAAATCGCTTCGGGAAGCCTGCTGCAAACGGATGCGTGCCTGCTCGTTTATCCCCTCGCAGAGCCCTGGCGGGCACGCTTGTTCGTCAGCACGTCGGTGCACAAACAAACTTCGGCCGGGTTCCTCAGCGAGACCGTCCAATCATGCGTACATGAAGCCCTGCAAACCAGCGATGCACATGATCAGCTGCACCGCTACGCCATCCATCTTTCAACGCGCTTGTTCTGGCTGCAAAAGGCCTTGGGTGCAGATCCGGCCACGAAAGCGGACGAAGGCATGCCCTTGGCTGAAGTAAGCACCGAAATTGCTACCGCAGAGGTTCCGAACAACCGCGCCTCCATCGTGATCGGGTCTTTTGCCACTCTGCTGGTGATGGGAATCATCGGCTTCACAGGCCGCAAATTTCACCACCATCTCCGGCTCAAGCGGCAAAACAGCGTCTGGATACTGCCAGAACCCGATACCATCCCGCGCCTTGGAGGCGCGTTCACAGGAGGTGGTGGAGGGATGGTGAGCTATGCCTGAATCCCCCCCCCTTCTATCCGAGCCACCGGTCCTCGACTTTTATAAGTTCAATTTGTCAAAACCAATCCTTGAATGATAATTGCTGAAATTGACCATAATAATTTAATGGGATGAATCCGGACACGCTCCAGTTCCAATGCGGGTTTTGCCGCACGACTTTGACGGTACCTGCTCAAATGGCAGGCGTGTCTGGTCCATGTCCTAGTTGTGGACAAATCGTCACCTCCCCCATGCCTGCACCTCCGGCGTCTCAGGCACCGCAATGGTCCCAGGCACCCGCGATGGCCCAAGTGCCCGCATCTCCTCCCGTTTGGGCACCTCCACCCCAGTCCCCGGTCATGGGGGAAACGCCTGGTGCGGGCGCCCCCCCTCAATCGCCTTCATCAAGTTTGCCTCCAAAGCGCGCACCTGGCCAGCAGCCGCTCACCTCGACACTCGGTGGATCTGCAAGCCAGATGCCCTGGTCATCCACTCCGTCATCACCTGAAGCATCACCCGCCTTGGGATCTCCTGACGTGCCCGCAGGAGTTGCAGGCGGTGGTTTGCCCAATCATTCGCGTCTCATCCCAGGCTCGCCGGCATTGCCCAACATGGCGCCCGCAGGAAACTTTGGCGGCATGCTGGGACTCAACAACCCTCTGCCGGCATCATCGCTTCTCGGCAGAGACGTGCCTCCCGCGCCCATTTCCCCCGTCACGCAGCCCCTGCCGATAGGAAACACCCCCGCCCTGAGCTTGGGGGGGGCTCTTGGAGCTGACTTGTCTTCGGTCCCGCCCGTTCAAGCGGGACGCAGCCTCGGCAGTCTGCGCACTCCTCGTGGCACGAATGCCATTCGGCTCGCCTTTGCTGCTGTTTTCCTGCTTGGTTTCCTTGGGCTTGTCGGATTCCTCCTGAAAGACTACCTCCCGGGCTTTTTCCCCGCCCTCGCCGGTCATGCGGAGACTGAGGAAACCGTTGAAGAAGATCTCTTTCCGGCCGCTGCGCCTGTCTCCCTCGGTTCAAGTCCTTCTTTGACTCCGTCCCCCAACGTTTCCGAAGGCGGCACCCAGGAGGCGGTAAAACCATCGACTTTCAAAGAAGCCGCCGCCAATCCATCCCCCATCACCATTGGTTTTGATCCCACAGAACCCGTTCCCCCCAAGGCAAGTCCTGCGACGCCAGAGGAAATTGCCGCGTCAGGTTCCGCCATGCCTCGCGAATCCCTTGTTGCAAACAGCATGTCGGCGAGTCCTGCCCCCGCAACGGCTCAGACAGCCGGCACACTTCTCGAAGTGCCGCCCCCCCCCGCAAGCAGTGCGGTTTCACCCGCACCAAGGACTGATTTGCCCGCCAGCCCGTCACAATCACCCGTGATCGAGGAGGACGACGCGCCGCCCGCCGCCAAGCCCGCCGTCATTGCGCTCAAAAAATTCCTAGCCTCCCATACTTTCACCGAACGCCTCCAATACACCCTGGGTGCCGAACATATGAAGCCCTTGATGGAACGCTATTATACACGTTCGCCCGACGGCCCTGTGATCGTGGACAGCATCCATTTTGTACGGATGGATCCCAACCCAGAACTCGGGTCCGGCAGGCACTGCATTTTCAGCCTGGAAAACAAAACTTGGGAGTTTCCGGTTCCAGTCATGCTGGAGGAGCAGGCCGATGGTTTCAAAGTGGACTGGCTGGCCTTTGTCGAGTTCAAAGACCGTCTGCTCGAGAAGTTTTTCCAGTCGTATCAGGAAGGTCCGGCGCGGTTTCATGTCGGCATCATTCGACACCACTATTTTGAAGACGGGGTGCCCAACCTAGAACGCAAAGACGCATTCCGCGTGAGCCCGGCGCCGCCCAATTCCTTCCAAGCCTCTGTCTTTCTCGACAAAGAATCAGCGCTCGCGCAGGAACTCCGCACGCGCATGCCCTGGGAAACCCACGTCTGGGCTGTGGTGGAACTCGAATGGAAAAAACTTGGCTCGCAACAGTGGGTCGAACTCAGTGCCGTACCCCAGATGCATTGGTACTCGCTGCCCATGGCCCCGAGAGCCATCTCCACCCCGCAGAAAGCAGGCGAGGCAGAGGAACTGCCTCCGGGCATCTCTAAAAATGGCGTCAGTGGAAAATCCACCTCCCGTCCTACGAGCAACGATCCTCCTCCAGGCATCCGGAAATCTGATCCGAACCTGCCGTCCACCATCAAGCGCCCGCTTCCCGCAGGACGCTGATCACGTCGCTCGGCGATCAGACCCAGGCCTCAGCTCACTTCGAGCTTGCCCGTGCTGTCACCCACCTTCTCAGCAGGGACGCCCAATCGGTCCAGCATCGAGAGATAGAGATTCGTCATTGGTGTCTCCCCTGGCAGAACGATGCGCTTGCCCGGAGTCAGCGTACCACCAGCGCGGCCGGCCAGCAGAATCGGCAGGTTGTCATGGTTGTGACGGTTGCCATCACCGATACCGCCGCCAAAGACGATCATTGAGTTGTCCAACAGGGTGCTGTCCCCCTCCTTCACCGACTTCATCTTGTCGAGGAAGTAACCGAACTGGCGCAGATAGAACTGGTCGATTTTGGCAATCTTCTCCAGCTTCTGCGGGTCGCTTTGATGATGGGAAAGGTAGTGGTGCGCATCCGGCACTCCGAGTTCCGGGAAGCTGCGATTGCTGCCATCGTGCGCGAGCATGAAGGTCGATAGACGCGTCGTGTCCGTCTGGAAGGCCAGCACCATCAGGTCAAACATGGTGCGGATGTGCTCTTCATACGAATCTGGGATGCCTTCGGGGATTTTCACATCAGGCATCTGCGCCGTGAACTTCTCCGCACGCTCGATGCGCTGCTCGATGTCGCGCACGGACGAGAAGTACTCGTCCAGCTTGCGCCGGTCACTTGCGTTCACCTTGCCCTGCAGGCTTTTTGCCTCATCCAGCACCGTGTCGAGGATGCTCTTCTGCATGCGCTTCGCCCTCGCCGCCTCAGGGCCTTTGCCGGCCGTCGCTCCGATGCCAAACAGGCGTTCAAACACCAGCCGGGGATCCATTTCGGGAGCCATCGGCATGGTTTCGTTCTTCCATGCCAAGTTGAACTGATACGCGCACGAGTAGCCGGAGTCGCACTTGCCCGAACTGCGCTGCCCGTCCGTGCTCAGCTCCAGGGAGGGCAGCCGCGTCAGATGGCCGATCTTTTGCGCGGCGATCTGGTCCACTGAAATGCCCAGGTGGATGTCAGCACCCGCCGTTTTCTTGGGCATGCAGCCGGTCAAAAATGTGGCCGTCGCCCGCGCATGATCTCCGCCTCCGTTGCCATGACTGCGCGCAAAATCCTGCATCAGTCCGGACACCACCATGAAGTTGTCGCGGTGCTTTTCGATCTGCTTCAGCGAAGGGGACATCTGATAGCCCGCTCCCTCTCCCGTGGGCATCCACTGCTCCACATTCACCCCGTTGGGGATGTACAACCACGCCGCGCGCATCGGCTTCGCCGCCGGTTTGACGGCCGCAAATGCACGTGCGCCAAAGGACTCCAGCAGGGGCAGCGAAATCATCGAACCCAGCCCGCGCAGAACATGGCGGCGGCTGAGTGAATGGGCGGCGAGGGAGGTTTCGCGAAACTCGTTCATACGCAAAGATCAACGGCTGCGTTAAAGAGAAACTTTCGTGCCAGACAATCGCATTCATGGCATCAGCACCACGAAAGTAGTTGAAATTCAGTGGTTGCGCGGCCCGATTAGTCACTCCCTCAGAAACCCCACTCCACCACACCATGAAGTACACCTGCCTTCTCCTCAGCGCTCTCGCCTCCCTCACCCTTTCCGCATCCGCCCAGGATGCGGATGTCGCCGTCATCGAGCTCAAGCCCAGCGCCAATCCCGCTTCACCGCTCAGCTACGACAAAACCGAGCTTTCGGTCAAAGCAGGTCAAAAGGTGAAACTCACGCTCAACAATGCCGGCGGCATCCTCCCGCAGCCGCACAATTTCCTCCTGCTCAAGCCCGGCAAGCTCGACACCGTCGGCGCCCTCGCCAACGCCATGCTTGCCGACCCTCAGGGCATGGCGAAGAGCTACATCCCCGAAGCCGCCAAGCCTGACATCATCGTCAACACCAAGCTTGTGCAACCCAACGCGAGCGAGACCATCGAGTTCACCGCTCCTGCAGACGCCGGCGACTACCCCTACATCTGCACCTTCCCCGGCCACTGGATGCTGATGCGCGGAGTGATGCACGTCACCAAGTAATCCACCAACCCAACGCGCCACCATGAAACACTTCCTCACCGCCACGCTCCTCGCCTTGGTCTCGCTCACCGCCGCCGTTCGTGCGGAAGACGGGAAGCTTGAAGTCGCCGGCCTGACCTTCAAATTCGCCGCCCCTTGGGCCAGTGTCGAAAGCACCGGCATGTTCCGCGCAGGAACCCTCGCCGCCAAAGTGGAAGGCGTGGAGAAGCCGGTCGAGGCGGTGTTTTACCACTTCCCCGGCCCGGGCGGCGGCGGCGGCGTGGAGGCCAATGTCCAGCGCTGGCTCGGCCAGTTTCAGGGCACACCGGAGTCCAAACGCGAGGAAATCGACGCAGGCGGCAAGAAGATCACGCTCGTGACCGCCACTGGCACCTACAACGACGGCCCGCCCATGGGCGCCAAGACGCCGAAGGCAGACTACACCCTCGTCGCCGCCATCGTTCCCACCGAAGACTCCAACATCTTCATCAAGCTCACCGGCCCGAAGGACGCCATCGCCAAGCTGGCTGAAGGCTTCAAAAAGATGGCCGGCAGCCCGTTTGTGAAATAGTCACCGGACGAACTCGGATCATCCACAAAAAGGCGAACGGAAGCACCGTTCGCTTTTTTTTGTGTCCTGCAATCAGAGGCGCCGGGTTCCGCCCTCATGCCTGGTTTGAGCCGTGGCGGACATTGACCGCCAAACAAAACCAGAGTTGGCACGCGCAATGCTTAGCACTGGCATTGGAGTTCAATCCAATCACCGACTTATGCTCAAACACACACCCACACGAATCTGGAGCGGTCTTGCCATCACGGCAATGGCTGCCATCACCACACTCGCATTCAGCCTCGGCGAAGTCCGTGCTCAGGATGCTGCACCTGCACCTGCACCGGCTCCTGCCGCCGCAGCACCGGCTCCCGCTCCGGCGCCAGCCGCCGCTCCTGCACCTGCGGAAGCCGCCCCGGCTGCAGCCGCCGAAGCACCCGCGGGCCCCTCGGTGGAACTCTTCACCACCAACAATCTGTGGATGATGATCGCCGCCTCCCTGGTGTTCATCATGCATCTCGGTTTCGCCTGCGTTGAGTCTGGACTCACCCAGTCCAAGAACACGGTGAACATTCTGTTCAAGAACACCCTCATTCCCTGCATCGGCCTGCTCACCTACGCCCTGTGCGGCTTCAATCTGATGTATCCCGGATTCGCGGACGGTGATTCGCAGTTCTGGTTCAAGTTTGCCGGATTTGGCATCACGACAGACGCCGCAGGTGTCACCTCCGCCTATAACGTGGGCTACACCTACTGGACCGATTTCCTCTTCCAGGCCATGTTCGCCGCCACGGCCGCCACCATCGTCTCGGGTGCTGTCGCCGAGCGCGTGAAGCTCAGCACCTTCATGGTGTTCTCGATTCTCTTTGTCGCCATCGCCTACCCGATCGCCGGCAGTTGGAAGTGGGGCAACGGCTGGTTGAATCGTCTTGAAACTCCGTTCTACGACTTCGCGGGTTCCACCCTCGTCCACTCCGTGGGCGGCTGGGGCGCACTCGCCGGCATCCTGCTCCTCGGAGCCCGCCGTGGCAAATACACCGCCGACGGCAAAACCAAGCCCATCCTCGGTCACAGCATGCCGCTGGCCACCATCGGCGTGTTCCTCCTCTGGCTCGGCTGGTTCGGATTCAACGGCGGTTCCGTTCTCTCCGCTGATCCCGGCCTCGTCTCCCTCACGCTCGTGACCACCTGCCTTGCCGCAGCCGCCGGTGGTGTGGCCGCCGCCCTCGCCTCCGTCATCTTCCTCAAGAAGCCTGACCTCTCCATGGCCCTCAACGGCATCCTTGCCGGCCTCGTCGGCATCACCGCCGGCGCGGACCAGATGGCCGCCGGCAGTTCCATGCTCATCGGTGCCATCGCCGGTGTGCTCGTGGTCTTCTCCGTCCTCTTCTTCGACAAGATCAAGATCGACGATCCGGTCGGTGCCGTCTCCGTTCACCTTGTCTGCGGCATCTGGGGAACCCTTGCTGTCGGTCTCTTCGGTGCCAAGGCCGGCACGGCCCAGCTCATGAGCCAGATCAAGGGCGTCGTCGCCTACGGCGTCTTCACCTTCGTCTTCGCCTTCGTGCTCTTCCTCATCCTGAAGATCATCATGGGCCTGCGTGTCTCTCCTGAAGAGGAAGCCGAAGGTCTCGACATCGGCGAACACGGCAACGTGGCCTACCCGAACTTCCAGGGCAATCATTAAGCTTGGGCTGCTCACCGCAGCTTGTTCAACTCATCCAACTCCCCGGCACGCTCTGCGGCCGGGGAGTTTTTTTTGGCCTTGGCACAAGGCCTGCTTGCGTGAGGCTCATCCGACTCACGGCACCGCCAGACGGAGCCTCAGACGGGCCCACCACCAACCCAACCCAACTCCATGACTCGACACCAGTCCCTCTGGCGCACCTTCGTGTGCGGTCTTCTTGCCACATCCGTTCTCTGCAGCGGAGCCCTCCTCGCCCAGGATGCAGCCCCGCCTGCTGCTGCCGTTGCGCCAGCCGCAGCCGAACCGGCAGGCCCCACCATCGAGCAACGAGTCTTCGACCTCGAGAAATACGTCACCAACGGCAAGGCTGGCAAGGACGGTGACAAAGAGTGGAAGTCCAACATCGCCGGCCCTGGCCCCGGCCACAACGCCTGGCAGATGGTCAGCACCGCGCTCGTGATCTTCATGACGCTTCCCGGCCTCGCCCTCTTCTACGGCGGCCTCGTCCGCAAAAAGAATGTCCTCTCCGTCATCGCCCAGTGCATGGGCATCGCAGGGCTCGTCACCATCCTCTGGTGGGCCTGCGGTTACAGCCTTTCCTTCGGTGCGGGCAACG
>DAORHS010000065.1:0-11506 GCA_035438165.1 Prosthecobacter sp. | reverse complement strand
CATGCACCTTCCAGCCAGCGATGAGGCGCTCGTGATGCGATATCGCGGTTGTGGCGGCTTGCGAGCGCTTCACCGCCACCTCGCGGATGGCGTCCTTGGCTTTTTTCAAGCGTTCCGGCCAGACGAATCTCGGCGCCTTCGCCGGATCGTAGCCTTCGAGATGGCCGGTGAGCCGTGTCGTCGGCTTCGTGTATCTCAGCTCGGTGTTTCCGAAGACCTCGCGGCAGAGCGCGGCCAGACCGGGATCATACGCCAGCAACTCAGCGCGTGTGTTCACATGGTTGTGATCGTGATCATTTTCGCGGTTGTTGTCGAACCAGTTCTGCACGCCCTCGGCGAAGTATTCGTGATGATTCACACTGGCATACTTGCCCTTCCACAGCCCGGCCTTCATCGCGGCATCAAAGGCGGATTTCACCCGCTTGTCGAAGGTCGGGTCCACATTCGCCAAGCCACGCAGATGAATGCTGTGCGCGAACTCATGGATAAAAATGCACTCGGCAGAATACGGGTCGCCTTCATAAGCCAGCAGGTTTTCCTCTCCACAGGAACAAAACGGGTCCGTGGCGCTGCCGCCCATGCCACGAGCACGGGCATCGCGGTAGTCCTTGGCGGGAATGCTCTCGAAACCAGGCACCGGCTCCTTTCCCAGCCAAGCCCACTCAGGCTGATCGGTCGTGAACTCATCGTGCGCCAGGATGCAAAGCCTCGATCCACTGGCAATCATCGCCTCCCGCACATCGGGCCGCTTTGCCAGCATGAGATCAGCCAGGTAGGCCGCCTCCTTCAGCGCATACGGGTTCACCTTCGCCGAGCCGCAGATCGGGTAGCCATGCGCATGAACGACCTGCGTGTAAAACACCGGCACGCCATCCTTCGCCGTCGGGTCATGGCGAAAAGTCTGCACCGGCACCTGGCTCACCACCTCCGTTTCCTTCGTTCCATCCACGAGGACAAAGCGGTGGCCGATCGTTGTTCCGATGATCTTGTCCGTGCCAGCCTCGATCATGCCATTCGACACACGATGGCCGTCGTTCATCTCCCAGAAAACCTCGATGGCATTGGGTGCCGCGTTGATAATTTGCAGCTTTGGACGCTCAAGAGCGAACGCGGTCGTCGTAAGCAACGAGAGGGCGAGAATGGTCGGTTTCATGAGTGTATTCGATTGGCAATAGAGTGGCATGGGGATATTCGGCTTCGGTTGCCAACCGAAGCTACGCAAATCGATCCGGTGACATCAACTCCAGCGCCACAGGCGATTTCTCGCAGATGATTAACTCGGCGATGATTTTGCCCGTCGCGGGTGCGAGGCTGAGACCCATCATCGCATGACCAGTGGCGACGGTGAGGTTTTTCCAGCGCTGGGTGCGACCAATGTAGGGCATGCCATCCGGTGAAACGGGGCGGAGACCGCTCCAGGGCTTCACGTCAGCGAAATCCTTCTCGTCAAACGCCGGGAAATACTGCGGAAACTCCCGCGTGATGCCGCGCACGCGGCGCTGCGTGATCGATTCATCGATGCCCGCCATCTCCATCGTGCCGCCGACACGCAACGCGCCCTCCATCGGCGTGACCGCGAGCCGTGCCTCCGTGCAGATGCTGCACAGCTCGGGAAGCTGCTTCGGATTCGTCAGTGTGAGGCTGTAGCCTTTGCCCGCCTGCATCGGCAGCTTCAAACCAAGTTCCTTCGCCATCTCCGCCGACCACACTCCACCGCAAAGCACGAACTCTTGACCCTGCACTTCTCCTCTGGACGTGCTGACCGCACGCAGAGAACCGCCTTCCACCTCAAAACCACTCACCTCCGTCTCCCACAGCATCTCGACACCCAGAAGCTCCAGTTCAGCCTCTAGTGCCGCGATGAAGCGTCCTGGCGCAAGGTGGCAGTCCTTCGGGAAGTAAACACTGCCGCACACATCCATCGTCACCGCCGGATCGAGGGCGGCGGTGGCCCTCGCATCGAGCACTTCGGCGGGAATGCCGAGCTGGTTGGCCTTGGTGGCCATGTGGGCTTCTTCATCGAGTGTCTGCTGCTTTTTGCACAGCATGAGCAGTCCCTTCTTCACCAAACCGAAGTCGAACCCGATCTCCTCGAAGCATTGGCGGCTCAGCAGACTCAAGTCGCGCAAGACAGGCGCTGCGGCATCGGCACGGGCTTTCGTGGCCGCTTTCCAGAAATGCAGACCCCAGCGCATCAAATCGACATCCAGCCGCGGTTGGATGTAAAACGGCGATTCCGGGTTCCACATCCATTTCAGCCCCAGTTTCACCATGCCCGGCGCGGCGAGTGGGATGAAGTGGCTCGGCACGATCATCCCGGCATTGCCAAACGAACATCCGTCCCGCTGCCGCACCTTCTTTTCGATCACGGTGACCTTCATGCCACGACGAGCGCAATACAGCGCCGTGCTGAGGCCGATGACACCTGCGCCGAGGATGGTGACGTGTTTGCTCATGTTCGCCCGCACTTAGCCGGGCATCCGCGCGGGCGTCTTGGATGCTTTTGCGTCCAGTGCCGGGATTTTTGCCAAGGTCACAGGCTGGACGAGTCGCAAGCGCTCGTTAGCATCGGCGCATGGATCAACATTGGACTGACAAGATTGTGATCGTCACCGGCGGTGGCGGTGGCATGGGACAGGCGGCGGCGAAGCGTTTTGCTGACGCCGGTGCGAAGACGTTTGTGTTTGGACGCACGCTGGAGTCGCTCCAGGAAAGCGCCGCGCTTTCGCCAAACATCATCCCGGTCGTCTGCGACGTGGCGGACGGTGCCAGCGTAGCCGCAGCGATGGAAACCGTGCTGAAAACAGGCACGCCGCACGCGCTCATCCACACGGCGGGCATCAATACGCCGGATCGCTTCATGGCGCATGCCGATCCATCACGAATCGCCAGTGAGGAAAGCTGGCGGAAGGTGATGGAGATCAACGTCATTGGCGTCGCGAACATGATCCAGGCCGTCGCCAAACCGATGGCGGCGAATGGCGGCGGCAAGATCGTCGTCGTTTCATCGACTGCCGGACATGGCTACGATTCGTTCGCCGGCGTGCCCTACACGGCCAGCAAGTGGGCGGTTCACGGCATGCTTTTCACCGCGCGCATGCAGCTCAACGCGCACGGCATCGTTGTCTCCGAATACGCTCCCGGCGAGGCCGACACTCCGCTCGTCAAAAAGCGCCCCGTGCAGCCCTCGGCCAAGCACAAGGAAGCCATGATCACCTGCACCGATTGTGCGGATGCGATGTTCTTCATCGCCAGCCAGCCGCACAGCATGAGCATCGTGCAGCTCCCCGCCTACCAGCCCTTCGGCGGCATGCCACCGCAGATCACGCTGCCGTGGATGGATGCGTTTGAGATCAAGCAACGCTGATCACGGTCCGGGCACAATCGCTCTCGAACTACGGTCGCCGATGATGAAGTGGCCGAGGGGCTGCTGCTTGCCGTCGCGGATGAGCCAGACGGCGCC
This sequence comes from Prosthecobacter sp., assembly GCA_035438165.1. GTDB lineage: Bacteria > Verrucomicrobiota > Verrucomicrobiia > Verrucomicrobiales > Verrucomicrobiaceae > Prosthecobacter. The sequence goes on along the minus strand of DAORHS010000065.1, from coordinate 8,043 downwards.
GGGACGCGTGGACTGGCGCTTTTGTCCCTTGGCGGCGATGTGGCCATACGACTTGGGTTCTCCGGCGGGCGTCATCCAGCAGAGTTCGACGGGTTGCTTTTGCTCGTTGATGAAAGTGACTTCGAAGGTGCCGCCGTCGGGCTTGGAGGGCGGCGCAGGTTGGTTGGAGGGATGCCACTTCAGTTCGGGCAGCGAGGCGATGGGCACTTCGGGCGCGGGAACGGCATCCTTGGGAGCGAAGGCGCGGAGTTCGGCAAGTTTCGCGGCGTGCTCCGGCTTGGTGGCGAGATTCGTCCACTCATGGGGATCGCTCGCGATATCATAGAGCTCCTCGTCGCCGCCGCGGTAGTGGATGTAGCGCCAGGTGCGTGTGCTGACGGCGTACTCGTCCGGATGACCGAGCTGCGTGACGGCGGCGTGCGGCCATTCGGCGTTCGGATTTTTCAGGAGAGGTGCAAGGCTTTGTGCGCTGATGTTTTCCGGCGCCGGGATGTCGCAAAGGTCGGCGAGGGTGCGGTAGAGATCGACGAGGCTGACGGGCTGGTCGCAGACGGCACCTTCTTTGCGACCGGGTTCGCGGATGATCAGCGGCACGCGGGTGCCGAGACGCCAGCCAGTGTATTTCTGCCAGTGCTCCTTTTCGCCAAGGTGCCAGCCGTGATCGCTCCACAGCGCAATGATCGTGTTGTCGCGATGCGGGCCGCGTTCCAGCGCATCGAGCACGCGCCCGAGCATGGTGTCGGCGAAGTAAATCGCGGCGAGGTAGGCCTGGATGGCCTGCTTCCATTGGCCGAGTTTCTGAATGTGCTCGAAGTAGCGGTTGCGGCCGATCCTCTGTCCGGCGGGCGGCACATCGTCGAGATCATCCGCCTTGAATCCTGGGCCGGCTTGAATGCTTTCGAGGGGGAACGGCTTGAAGTACTCCTTCGGTACAAACCACGGTTCATGGGGACGGTAGATGCCGCAGGCGAGGAAGAGAGGCTTGTCGTGTTCGCGTGTCAGTTGTTCGCCGATCCACTTGGTCACACTGTAGTCGCCGCCAAATTGCTCATCCGTCACATCAAGGGCGGCCCAGTCGGTTTCCACATACTGCCACGGCCCGCCGACTGGCAGATTCACCGGACGCTTCGCGGGATAGAACGTCTCCGGCAGCGGAGCGTCCTTCGCCTTTGCGGGGAAGTAGTCGTTCCACGAGGGAGGATCGATCATGTAGTGCAGCAGCTTGCCCGCACCGGCGCTCCAGTAGCCGTGATTGGCAAAGTGGCGAGGCATGAGGACCGCATCCGGCAGCACGTCGTGCATCTTCTGTCCGTTGTGATACAGGCCGGAGCGGTGCGGTGGCAGACCGGTGAAGATGGCGGTTCGCGAGGGATTGCAGGAAGGCGCGGCGCAATGCGCATTCGTGAACAGCACTCCGCCTTTTGCGAGACGGTCGAGATTCGGCGTCTTCGTCTGCGGATGCCCGCCGAGGCAGCCGACCCAGTCGTTGAGATCGTCGATGGAGATGAACAAGACGTTGGGCTTCGCTGCGGCAAGTGAATGGCCGCCAAGGATCTCTAGAAGCGCCAGAAGGGTGATGAATCGAATCATAATCAACAGTGACAATTGCCGCAGCCTTTACCCTTCAGCGATGCGAGTTTTCGCTCGATCTCCAGGGAGGTTGGCGTGATGGCCAGTCCGCCGAGCGAGGTGCAACGATGCTCGCGTGGCATCATTTCAGAAACGTTCTTCGCCGCGTCGATCACTTCGTCGAGCGGGATGAGCGGATCGAAGCCAGCCAGCGCCATGTTCGCGCATGAAAGCGCGTTGCTGGCGGCCATGACGTTCTTGCCGAGACACGGCGCCTCGACCCGATTGGCGATGGGATCGCAAATGAGGCCAAGCATGCTCTGAAGCGCCATCGAAGCTGCGGCGATGGCCTGATCGCGTGTTCCACCCGCAAGTGTCACGAGTGCTGCGGCGGCCATGCTCGATGCGGCTCCGCCCTCAGCCTGACAACCGCCCACTTCCGCCGCAAAAGTCCAGCGTGTGGCGATGAAAACGCCGATCAAGCCGGCCGCGAGCATCGCCCTGGCCATTTCCTCTTCGTCTTGGTGCATCGACTCCGCCATGGCGATCACCGCGCCAGGCAAGGCCGCACAAGCACCCGCCGTCGGCGCGGCGACGATGACGCCCATGCTGCTCTTCACTTCCATGATGGCGGTGACATAGAGGATGATCCGGTTCAACGCTCCGCCATCGAGCAAACGCCCCGCTTCCATCATCTCGGCAAATCGCCCGCCCTGATGATGCAGCACCCGATCCTCATAACTCGTGCCCGCAATGCCGCTGGCGATGGATTTGCGCAAAATGCGCACGATGGCGATCATCTTGTCGATGACTTCGCTTTCGGTGAAGTTGCCGCGAGCGCGCTCATACTCGAGGGCGAGCTGCCAAAGCGGCGTGTTTTGGCCGCCGTCGTGCTTCAGCATGTCGGCGCAGCTCGCGAAGGGCACGCGGAGGTTTTTTCGCGATGGCACTGGAAGCACGGGAGAGAGCCGCTTGGTGGTGAGTGATTCGTCTGATCCGACGAATCGGTCGGATTTGACCTGAATGAGCTGTGTATCGCCCAAATCGTGAACGATGACCTCATCGGCCTCGAAATGCGCCGCCGCGCCGTTCGGAGTCCAAATCAGCGTCTCATGATACCCGCCATCCATGTGCAGCGCCACACCGTCGATACTCAGCACCTCCATCATGCCGCCACCGGTCGAGATGGCGATGAGCGAGTGGGTTTCACGCAAGTTTTTCAACGTGAGCCGATACGTATTCGGATGCGGATCACCCACATCGACGGTTTCGATGCGCAGCTTGATCCCGGCGTAGGCGGGCGCGTTCGCAGAGACCGGCAGTCGCTCGTCATCCGCGTCCCAGCCGAGCAAGCCGCCAATGAGGCCCATGTCACTGCCCTGGCTCTCATGGGTCGTGGGCAGCGAGCCCGCGCGGTCAAACTCGACGAGCACGTCCGTGATCTCGCCATCCATCAAATCTCGCGCCAGCCGCCCGATACGAAGTGCTGCCGCGCAATGCGAACTCGAGGGTCCACGCATCACGGGGCCGATCACGTCATTGAAGATGGAGACGGTGTTCATGGTTTTGCGGTGCTGCGGCCTTCGCGCTTCGACTTCTCCAGCAGAGACTTCAATTCGGCGACCAGTTCGGGGTGTTTCAAATAGAGGTTTGTGGTCTCACCGGGATCGTTTTCGATATCGTAGAGCTGTCCGGGTGCCTCTGGCGCGGCTTCGGGCAAGGCACGGCGCTTCAGCTCACCCTTGTCGTAGTTGTTCCCGCCGGAGCCCTGATGGTCGATATACTTCCAATTTCCGCGACGAATCGAAAGCGTGCGAGCACCTGCGAAGGCTTGGGTGAGCAAATAGGGACGAATGGATGCCGTGGCCTTGCCTTCGAGCACGGGGAGCATGTTGAAACTGTCTTCGGCGGCATCGTGCGGCAATTCAACGCCGGTGATGGCGGCGACGGTGGCCATGATGTCGGTGAGGCAGACGGTTTGATCGCTGGTGCTGCCAGCTTTGACGCGAGAAGGCCATCGCACGATGAGCGGCACGCGGTGGCCGCCTTCCCAGGCATCGCGTTTCACGCCGCGCCAGGGTTTCGCGCCATCATGGGCGTGATCGGCGCGCATGTGGACGACGGCGGTGGTTTCGGGGCCGTTGTCGCTGCTGAGAATGACGAGCGTGTTGTCGGCGAGGCCGTGCTTTTCGAGTTCGCGTATCAATTCGCCGACGATGTGGTCAAACTCGGCGATGAAGTCGCCATGCGGTCCGGCTTTGGATTTCCCTTGGAACTCCGGCGCGGCGAACGACGGCAAATGCACGGCCTGCGTGGCGTGGTAGAGGAAGAAGGGCTGCTTCGGTGAGGTGCGTGCGTGCTGCGCGATGAACTTGCGGCTCTTCTTCAAGAAAACGAGATCGACCTCCTCCATCGGAAAGTCGGGCGCGATGAAGCCTGTGCGGCAATCATTGGCATACGGGTGCTTCGGCAGCTTCGATTTGTCGATGGGACCGGTGGGCGGCACGGGGATGCGATCGCCGTCGATGAAAGCGTAAAGCCACTCGGTGGTGGGACAGCAGGCAGTGCCAAAGAACTGGTCAAAACCATGATCGAGCGGTCCGCCCTCGATTCGCCGCGAGTAATCGATGCGCTGCACGGCGGCTCTTTCGCCCGAGTGAATCGCCTCACCGGCCTTGTCCCGAAAGGTGAGGCCCACATGCCACTTCCCAACCGCATAGGTGGTGTACCCCCCCTGTTTCAGCATCGCAGGCAGAGTGAGACGCCCCCTGGCGATCAATGAAGGGCCGCCCACACCTTGAAAAACAGTGCCGCCATTCGGCACGCGAAACGCCATCTGCCCGGTCATGAGGCTGTAGCGTGACGGCGTGCAGACGGTGGCCGGACTGTGCGCGTCGGTGAAGCGCATGCCTTCACCCGCGAGCTTGTCAATGTTCGGCGTCGGCACCTTGGAGTCGGCGTTGTAGCAGCGCACATCGCCATAGCCGAGGTCGTCGGCGAGGATGAGGAGGATGTTCGGCTGCGCCGAAAATGCCGAATGAGAAATGGCGAATGCCGAAAGCAGGATGGCGAAGGATTTCATGGGAGGATCTCCTGCCGAGTCGCGATGGGCACATAGCCGATCTCGAAACCCTTCGGCGGCGTGAGGATGAGCGCGGGATCAATGTCTGCCAGCTTGCCGAGATCGGGTGGGGCGAGGTAGTCGCGATCTTTGGTCCATGCGCGATGCAGTTTCTCGACGCGTTGCTGTACCTGCTCGCGTTCTTCGGGCGTGAGGTCGGCGTTGAGCATCGCGGGCTGGTCGGCGAAGCGATACCAGTAGTAGGTGACCGTGCTGCCATCGCCGAGTTTGGCTTTGAAGGGGCCGGCGACGGGGCCGGGCTTTTTCCAGCAACTGTTCGCATCGTCGGGTGTCGTGCGTGGCTCCTGCGGATTTTCCTTCGGCGTTTCAAAGCGGTGCTGGGTGAGCTTGGCATCGGCAGGGGCTTGTTTGGCATCCATGACCTGCCACAGCGGCTTGCCGCGAGGATTGGTGCCGAGTTGGAAATACTCGGGCAGCACAACGAGCGAGCCCTCACGGCGGGTGAGCTGCGTGTTCCATTGATAGCCGAAGGTGATCGGGTTCGGCGTGAAGGAGGTGGCGAAGGCATTCCAGGCGAGCGGTGTCTTGTCATCGCGCTTCGTGCCGGGCGGGTAGATGCTCCAGTTTGAGCCGCCGCCGCTGCGGAAGGTATGAATCGCCGCGGCCTCGGGCATGATTTTGCCGTCGGCCGCCGCGCCGCCGTCGAACCAGCGCTGCACGTCGTTCCACAGCGCTTCTTTTTTATACGCGGTCAGTCGATGCAGCACGGTGGACGTGCCATCCGCGCCGATGGGGAAGCGTGTGGGCGCGACGCGGGCCTGTTTGTCGGTCAAAATGGCGGGCACATGCTGCGTCTCCATCTGGATGGGCTTGTTCGGGCCAGCGGGACAGGAGTCGAGCAGCTTGCCGGTCCACTCGGGATGCTCGATGAGCGCCTGCGACCAGAAGAATGGCGTGAAGAAAGCCACGGGGCCTTTGAAGTTGCCGGTGCTCAAAAACAGCGTCCAGCACTGGTTGCCCGTCGGCACGTTTTTACCTGCGGTGGTGCTCTTTTGGTTCGTGAGCGGCAGCGGCAGATAGCCGTAGCCGAAAAGCTCGCCGCTGGTGCCTTGCTTGAGGTTCAGACCATCGAGCGGCATCAGCAGCCACGGGCTGAGCTGCGCCACGCCATACTGCCCGCGCGGCTTTTCCCAAGTGCCCGCGCCGTAGCCGGGACCGTTCGCGATCACGGAGAAGTTCGGCCCCACGCCGCCCATGATGAACTTCGGCGTGATCGTCGGAAAATGCGTGTCACGCCACCAGCCGAGCCCGCCCTCGATGTCCGTGTAGCATTTCTCCTTCGGCTTCTCCGCCTCCGACCACTGCGGATGCATCCATGTCCCACAAAGCCCCGTCTGAAACCGATGTCCCGGATACGCGCCCACCAGCGGCCAAGCCGCCGCATAGAGCGAAAAGCCACCATTGAACTCCTCCGGCACTTTTTCCGCCGGCGCGAAGAGATAGCCCGCCATCTCGCCTTCGATGACATCTGCCGCTGGCACCACGGCCGACTTCGGCACCGCAGGCGGCCCACGCAGATAACTCTGCGCCATCACCTCACCGAGCTTCAACACGCCTGCGGTATCGAGCACGAGCTTTTCTGGCTGCGGCGGCAAATCGAAGGCCTGGATGTGAATGAACGCCTTATCAGCGGCCGAGATGGCCGCGAGATCAGCGGTGATGTCGAGCTGGTTGAGCCCTTTTTCATCTGGCGGCAGTTGCTGGCTCACAAACCACTTCAATGCGGGCAGCGCCAAATCCACGCGACTTTGCGTCACGGTCGATTGCAGCCACTTCGCGGCTTGTCGGCGATAGGGGCCGAAGGCCATGTCATTCTCGCCTGCGTGATAAAAGATGCCCGCCAGCTCGACGGTGTGGCCTTGGTCCTTCAGCTCCTGCATCGCGCTGCGCAGGAAGGCGATAAACGCCGGGTAAACATGCATGTCCTTGGCCGTCGTGCCCTCGGGCGTCCAGTCATTCATCTGCGTGCCGCTGTGCGTGAACTTCGCGATGGCGATGTTGCCCTTCTCCGTGGCTCGCAGGGTCTTCGCAAAGCTCAACTCCGGCCCAAAGGTGTCGTATGCGCCTGCTGGCCCGAGCGGCTCCCAACCCTTCGAAGTCTTGAAGCCGCCACCAAGGCTGTATTTGAAGGCTATTTGTGCATCCTCACTCGCCGTCGCGCCAAGTTCTTGTTGGAAGGCACGCTCGCCTTCCATGTTGCGATGTCCGGCGAGGACGAAGAGTTTTATTGAGCTGCCATTGGCATACGGCCAGGCTTTCAGTGGCCTGTCGCGACCGGTTTCGATGCCGAGTGTGCGCAGATAGGCGTCCGCATGATTCACGCCGTGCTCGAGCTGCCCGAGCGTGCCGTAGTGATAGTGCAGCCCCGCCTCGCCGCCGATCTCCACCGCATCGTGATTGGTGGGCACGTAGTCCACGAGCGGGTCCGCATCCGCGACGGCTTTTTGTGCGGTGCGGATCGCGAGCATGTTGTCGCGGTTGTCCATGCCCCAGATCGTTTTCGTGCAAAGCTCGCCGAGGTAGAAGCGCAGGTTTGACAGCTTCAAATCGCGACGCCAGCACGCGATGAAGTTCTTCAAGTTCGCCGCGTAGGCCGGTTTGAAGGCCTTGTCGAACATGTCGTTCTCACCCTGATGCCACACGAAGCCTTCGATGCGATACGCGATCTTCTTTCGATCCAACTCGGCCAGTGACGCACGCACATGCTCGAGCGCCAGCGGGTAAAGTTTGAAGCCATCTGGCATGTCTGGATTCCAATCCTTGCCGAGCGTCGTGCCTCCTGAAGCCACTTTGATGACCGCGATGGGTGCTTCGATGCTCTGCGACACCTTTTTGGCAAAGCTCAGCTCCGGCCCGAAGTAGTCACGCGTCGGCTGCATCGGAATCCAGCCTTCCGAAGTTTCCATGTTCTCACGCCCAAGCTTGTAGGAGAACAAAACGTCCTTCTGCGGCTGATCCAGCCCCGCAAATGGCGGAAAGCGATGGATGTCCTTCACCCGCGAATGCGTGCCCACCATGTTTGATTGGCCCGCGAAGATGAAAACGCGCAGCGTCTTGGTGTCGGTGTCGGCGCTGTGGGCGCTGTGGGCGCTGACAGCGAGGAAGATTGTGGCAAGGAGAGGTTTCACGCCCCGGAGCTTGGCACAGAAAGCCTCACTGTCTTGAGCCAGATGGATGCTGGCAGAGTCAAAAGCCGCACAAGGCCCCAACGCCCTGGAAAAATATTCCGCTGGGTGTTGGCGTGGCGCATGAGCCTGCCGGTGCCTTGGGATCGGAATGGCGCTTGCAGGAACTCCAGGGAGCGATGGTTTGAGCCACGGCCATCTTGGCTC
>DAORHS010000064.1:0-11546 GCA_035438165.1 Prosthecobacter sp. | reverse complement strand
GCCGACACCGTCCGAGGATCAATTGCGCGCCAAACTCAAGGAACTGCACGGCATCTACAACTCCGTCGGCATCACCAGCATCTTCGAGCGGGCGACGGATCGCGCGGGCTTCGACCTGTTTCGCGATTTGAACGCGAAAAGCGAACTGACCACCCGCGTGAGAGGCACGTTCCGTTTTTCCGCCAAGGATGCCGCCGGTGTGGAGAGCTACGTCAAGAAACTCGGCCTCCAGTCGGGCGAAGGCGACGACATGGTGCGCGCCACCTGTCTCAAGATCACCGTCGATGGCGGTATTCATTGGGGCACGACGTGGTTGAGCGAACCACACGGTGAAAAACGCACCGCTTTCTATCGCAACACCGACCCTTACTACGAAGGCACGCACAGCTACACGCCGGAGCAGATGCGCGAGATCTTCGGTGCCGCCAACAAACTCGGCTGGCCGATCAGCGCCCACGTCACCGGGGATGGTGGCGCGATGGCAGTGCTGCGCGCTGTGGAGTCCGTCAGCCAGCAGCAGCCCAGCATGATCGACCGCCGCTTCAATCTCATTCACTGCTACTTCCCCTCCGACGAAATGACTGCGCTGGCCAAGAAGCTCAACGTCGGCGTCGATACGCAGAGCTACCTCTATTTTCGCGACGCCGACTTCATCTCGAAGATCTACGGCCCATCGTGGGCGGAGCGCTTCCTCGGCCTCGGTTCCTGGGTGAAGGCCGGCGTGCCCGTCGCCATCAACAGCGACCACATGATCGGTTTCGACCCCGATCACTGCATGAACAGCTTCAATCCCTTCCTCATGCTCTACATCGCCGTCAGTCGCAAAGACGACCACGGCAACATCCACGGCGTGCATCAAAAGCTCTCACGGCTCGATGCCCTGCGCGCCATCACCACCTGGGCCGCGTGGCTGAGTTTTGACGAGAACCGCCTCGGCTCATTGGGAAAAGGCAAGCTGGCCGACTTTGTCGTGATTGATCGTGACTACCTGACTTGCGCCGAAGACGAGATCAAAGCCATCAAGCCCGTACGAACGGTGCTGAGTGGGAAGACGGTGTTTGCGCGTTGAGCAGATCGCCTGCTGGAAGATCAATCCAGAACTCCGCGCCGCCCTCGTCGCGGTTGCGGCAGCCGGTTTGACCACCATGAGCGGTGGCGATGGCGCGCACGAGGCTGAGGCCGAGACCCATGCCGGGCGTGTTCGCACTGGCGGCGCTGCCGCGAGTGAAGCGTTGCCAAATTTTCGTCAAATCAGTCGCGCTGAGGCCGGGGCCGGTGTCGCGCACGAGGATGCGGGTGTGATCGCCCATCGCAGAAAGCGCAAGCGTGACAGCACCGCCGTGTGGCGTGTAAGCGAACGCATTGTCGAGCAGGTTGGCGACGGCCTGATTGATACGCTGGCGGTCGAGGGGAACCAGCCGCGATTCAGGAGCTTGGAGCGTGAATTGCAGGCCGCGTTCCTCGGCGGCGGCTTTGTAGAGGTCGTGCAAATCGGCGAGCAGCTCGCGCAGGTCGATGGTTTCGAGATGGAGCTTCAGCGCCTTGTACTCGCCCGCCCGCGTGGTGAGAATGGTCTGCACGAGGTCAGCCGCGCGGTCGATCTCCTCCATGCCACGCGCAGAAGCATCGCGTGCGGCGGCGTTTTCAGTATGATCGTGGTAACTTTCGAGGTTGCCACGGATGCGGGCCAGCGGAGTGCGCAGTTCATGCGCGAGGTTGTCGTTGGCACTTTGCAGCTCGGCGGTCAGCGCGTCGATGCGGTCCAGGCCGGCATTGAACGCGGAAGCGAAGGCTTGCAACTCTGGCACGGCGTCCGGGGCCAGAAGTCGAGCATCCGTATTGCCTTCGGCGAGCATGTGCGTGCTTTTCATCATGTCCTGCACCGGCCGCAGCACATGGCGGACGAACCACCAGAGTGGCAGCAGCATGAATGCGGTGGAGGCAAGACCGGCGAGCCAGAGATCATCACGAATATGCTCCACATAGGCGCGATCCTCCGCGTCGGTGCGCCCAAACCAGAGGATGTTGCCATCATGGAGCACCTGGCAGCCCGCGAGAAGCTGCTGCTCACGCTGGGTGTGGTCCACGCTGAGGAGCAGCGTTTCCTTCGGCTTCAGTGACGCGGAAGAGGCGTCCGGCCACTGATACCCTGCCACAGCGGCCGGGATTTGCCTAAACAGCACGCGTCCGTCCGGACTGGTGATGCGCACAGCCTGATCGTGCTCATGCCCGCCTGCGGCGAAGACTTCTTCGATCTCACGGAGGCCGTTGCGGTTGTAGAGCACGGCGTACTCGCCCAAATCGTCAAGGACGACTGCTCGCGCGATGCTGCTGAGGTTCCGCTTCATTGCCCAGCCTGCCACTGTGATGCACAGCGCGGTGCTGCAGGCCATCAGAACGGCCAGCAGCAATCCCAGCCGCCAGGTGGACGGCAGGCGTTCAGGAAAGAGCTTGGAGAACATAGCCTTTGCCGCGGACGGTTTGCAGGTGGGATGGTTCGCCGGGCGTGTCGATTTTCCGGCGCAGGCGGCAGATCATGGCATCCACGACATTCGTGCCGGGATCAAACTGGATGTCCCAGACTTTTTCGAGCAGGAATTTCTTGGTGAGAATGCGGCCTTCATTCGCCAGCATCACCTCCAGCAGCGTCCATTCGCGCGGTTGCAGCTCCACGGTTTCATCACCGTGGCGCAGGCGGCGTTTGATCGGGTCGAGCGTCCATTTCCCGACATTGCGGGAGGGCGGCACCAGCGGCGTGATGCCGCTGCGACGTTGCAGCGCCTCCAGGCGCGCCAGCAGTTCCTCCATGGCGAATGGTTTCGTCACATAATCATCGCCACCAGCCTTCAACCCGCGCACGCGGTCGGTCACATTGTCACGCGCGGTGAGAAACAGCACAGGCAGGCCAAAGCCGCGCGCGCGCATCTGCTCCACGACCGTAAACCCATCCATGTCCGGCAGTCCCACGTCGAGGATCACCGCGTCAAAGGCCTCCGTGCCCAGCGCAATGAGCGCCTGACCACCACGCTCACGCCAGGAGCAGGTATGTCCCGCTTCGCGCAACCAGATGCCAATCTGGCGGGCAAGTTCGGTGTCATCTTCAACAAGCAGGAGGTGCATGGCGTTTGTGAGGGTATGTTGCACGATGTTGCCGCGGCGGCATCTGATTTGGCCTTTCATTACCAAACGATAACGTGACCCTCGTCCATGCCTGTGACGAAGTGCGTCATGAAAATCTCAAAGCGCACACTTTGGCTGCCCGTCTGCGTCACGCTGCTCACTGCCACAGCTCAGGCCGGCATTGCTGTCTCCAGCAGCGATCTCGTCGCTGAAGCGCTCCAAAAAAACCCCGAAGTCCGCTTCTACGAGGCGGAGATCGCCGCCGCGCGCGGTGGTCGCCAGTCCGCCGGTCAGCTCGCCAATCCTGAACTCAGCACCGAGTTCGGCGGCATGAGCCTCGCACAGGCCAAAGAGGGGCTCGTGTGGCGTGCGAGCATTTTGCAGGTCTTCGACTTCCCTGGCCGCATGTCCTTGCGGAAAGCCATCGCGGATCGTGACATCACGCTCGCCGAGCTGGGCCTGCGGCAGTTCAAATCGCAGCTCGCCAACGAAGTACGTGCACGCGCGGGTGATGTGCTGCTGCTGAAGCGCAGAGAAGACGCCGCACGCTCCGTGCGTGAACGTCTCGAATCGCTCATCGAAGTGCTCGTGCAGCGCGACACCGGCTCCGTCAGCGCCTTGCTCGAACGCCGCATCCTCGAAGCCACGCTGCTCACCAGCGACCGCACTTTGACCGATGCCTCGAAGCAAGTCCGCGAGGCCACTGCGGCGCTTGCCGTGCTCTGTGGTCGCGGTCCGGACCAGCCGATTCAGCTCAGCGGTGTCTTCACTTCGTTCCCCACTGTGCCGCATCTTGAATCCCTCAAGCAGCAGGCCGCGCAAACGAACTTCGACCTCCAGCAAAAGCGCCTCAATGTCGCCAAACAGGGCCTCAAGATCGACCTCAGCAAATCCGACCGTTGGGGGAACATCACCTTCGGCCCTTACATGGCCGGACAGCACGCCGGTGGCACGCAAATCGAAGGTGGTTTCGTCGTCTCCATCCCGCTGCCGCTTTGGAACAAGAACAAAGGCAACATCGCCGCCGAGGAAGCCCGCACGCAACAGGCGGAAGCGCTTCTCCTGGCCACCTTGCGTGACTTGGAGCGTGATCTCGCCGTCGAACGCTCCGCTTATCTTGCCGAACTCGACGCGCTCTCACGCTGGCGCCCTGAGAGCGAAAAACAGTTCAGCGATGCCGCCGCCGAGGCAGATCGCCACTACCGCCTCGGTGCCGTGCCTGCCGCGACCTACGTCGAAATGCAGCGCGGTTATCTCGATGCCATGGACTCGCTCATCGAGTCCCGCCGCAATGCCTGGAAGCACCGCATGGAGATCGAGCGCCTCACCGGCACCTCACTCACAGGCGAATCCATCACACCGAGGATCACCAATCGCTGAACCATGATCAACGCCATCCTCGATTTTTCGCTCAAGAACCGCTTCCTGGTCATCATGGGCTCGCTGCTGCTGCTCGCAGCCGGTGTTTTCTCCGCCATGCACCTCCCGGTGGATGCGGTGCCGGACATCACCAACACGCAGGTGCAGATCAACACCGCCGTGCCCGGCCTCGCGCCGGAGGAGACGGAAAAACTCGTCACCTATCCGCTGGAACTCGCGCTCGCGGGCATCCAGGGCGTGGAGGAATTCCGCTCGCTGACGAAATCCGGCCTCTCGCAGGTCACGCTCGTGTTTCGTGATGGCACGGACCTCTTCCGTGCCCGCCAGCTCGTCAGCGAGCGTCTCGTGCAGGTCGATCTGCCCGCCGGGCTCAGCCCACAGATGTCTCCTATCAGCACCGGTCTCGGCGAGATCCTCTACTACACGCTCGACTACAAAAAGGATGTGCCGGAGCGCAAACAAACGCGCGAGCGCCAGCTCATGGATCTGCGTGAGGCACACGACTACATCGTGAAGCCTTTCCTGCGCACGATTCCCGGCGTGGCGGAGGTGAACAGCAGCGGTGGTTATGAACGCCAGCTCGTCATCCTGCCCAAACCCGAGTCACTCACGAATGCGGGCATGACTTTCGGCGAACTCGCTGAAATTATCGGCCAAAACGTGGACAATGCCGGCGGCGGCGTCATCGAGCGCGGAGATGACCGCGTGCTCATTCGCGGCGTCAGCAAAGTCACGAGCGCGGAGGACATCGCGAACCTGCCCGTGAAGTATGCGGCCAGTGTGATGCCGCTGAAGGTGCAGGATCTCGCCGAAGTCGGCATCGGCAGCAACGTGCGCACCGGTTGTGCCGTCGAAAACGGCGAAGAAGCCGTGCTCGGCACCGTGATGATGCTCGTTGGCGAAAACAGCCGCATCATCAGCAAGCGCGTCGAGGAAAAACTCGGCGAGCTGCAAAAGAAGCTGCCCGCCAGCCTCGAAATCCGCATCCAATACGCCCGCAGCGAGGTCGTGGACCGCACCATCGACACGGTGAAGCATAATCTCTTTGAAGGAGCCATCCTCGTCATCGTGGTGCTGCTCGTCTTGCTCGGAAACTGGCGCGCGGCGCTCATCGTGGCGCTCGCCATCCCGCTTTCATTCTTGTTTGCCCTCATCGGCATGACCTTCGGCGGAGTGTCGGGGAATCTGATGTCACTTGGTGCTGTGGACTTCGGTCTCATCATCGACGGCGCTGTCGTGATGGTCGAAAACATCGTCCGCGTGCTCGGCGAGAAGCAGCACGAGCTGGGGCGCAAACTCACCGCCAAGGAACGCATGAACGCCGTGCATGAGGCCGGGCAGCAAGTCGGCAGCCCGATGTTCTTCGGCGTGCTGATCATCACACTCGTTTATCTGCCCATCCTCGCGCTCACCGGCATCGAGGGGAAAATGTTCCACCCGATGGCGATCACTGTCATGCTGGCGCTCGGCGGCGCTTTGGTTCTCGCGCTGACCTTGATGCCCGCGCTGTGTTCCTTGCTGCTGCGCGGCAACATCAGCGAGAAGGACAATTTCCTCATGCGCTGGGCCAAAGCGGCCTACGCGCCGTCTTTGAGCATCGCCTGGAAGTCGCGCTGGGGCGTCGTCGGTGGCGTCGCGGTGCTGCTCATCGGCACGGTGATGCTCTTCATGAGTTTGAAGCAGGAATTCGTGCCCACGCTCAATGAAGGCTCGTGGACCGCCATGGTTTATCAACCCGCCAACACCAGCCTCAAGACCTCACTGAACCGCTGCATCAAGACGCAGAAGTATCTCATCGAAAAAGTTCCCGAAGTGACTCGAACCTTCGCCCGTGTCGGCACCAGCGAGGTGGCGACCGATCCGATGTCTCCCGGCGAATACGACCTCTACGTCTTCTACAAGCCGCAGTCCGAGTGGCGCAAAGAAAACGGCAAGCCCGTCAGCCGAGATCGCTTGGCTGAACTCGTCCGCGAAGAACTCGCCAAGGAGGTGCCTGAGCAGGATTACGACTTCGCGCAGCCGATCCAGATGCGTTTCAACGAGATGCTCGAAGGCTCCCGTGCCGACCTGGCCGTGCGCATCTTCGGCGACGACTACGACACGATGGAAAAGATCGCCGGAGAGGTCAAAACGATCCTCGAAGGCATCGAAGGCACGGACAACGCCGAGTTTGAAAGCCAGGGCCGCGTGCCCGTGCTCGAAATCCGCGTGGACCGCGCCTCAATGCTCAAATTCAACGTCGAAGCCTCTGAAGTGAACGCCGCCATCACCACGGCGATGGCCGGACACACCGCAGGCATGCTCATGGAGAACAACCGCCGCCGCGCCATCGTCGTGCGCCTGCCAGAGTCATTGCGCAACAACCCCGAGGTCATGAAAGCCCTGCCGGTGCGCACTCAGGACGGCGGCCTCATCACCTTAGGTCGCCTCGCCGACTTCGTGGAAGTGCCGCAGGTCGATGCGATTGGCCGTGAGGACGGACACCGCCGCGTCGGTCTCAATGTCGATCTCGCCGGTGGCACCGATTCCGAAGCCTACGTCAATGCGGCCCGCGAAAAGATCGCCGCGAGCATCCAGCTGCCCGAAGGCTACCGCGTCGATTTCGGCGGCCAGTTTGAGCATCTGCAAGAAGCCCGCGCACGGCTCATGATCGTCGTGCCGCTCGCGCTGGTGCTCATCTTTGTGCTTATCCACGCCACTTTCAAAAGCGTGATGCAGACGCTCATCATCTACACCGGCATCCCGCTCGCCATTACCGGCGGCGTGCTCGCCCTGTGGATGCGCGACCTGCCCTTCAGCATCAGCGCCGCCATCGGCTTCATCGCGCTGTGCGGCGTGGCCGTGCTCAATGGCGTGGTGCTCATCAGTTGCTTCAACCAGCTCCGCAACGAAGGCCGCGATGCCGAGCAAGCCGTCACTGAAGGCAGCCTGCAACGTCTGCGCCCCGTTTTGATGACCGCGATGGTCGCCAGCCTCGGCTTCATCCCCATGGCCATCAGCGAAGGCGCTGGCGCCGAAGTCCAGCGCCCGCTCGCCACCGTCGTCATCGGCGGGATCGTCAGCAGCACCTTCCTCACGCTGTTCCTGCTGCCAGTGCTGTATCGCTGGCTGGTGGGACGACCCCAAAGACAACGCGATCCTGCGCACTGCGACGACGCCCAGATGATTCCCAACATCCAGCCCGCGATATGAAAGCACCCACACTACATCTTCTCATGCTGGCCCTCGTCATCGCGCTGATGCCGCATGATGCGCACGCCCGACGGCCGATGGGTACCACCATGACCGGCGTCGTTCAAAAGGTCGATCACACCCATCGGGAGATCGTCTTGGCACAGGATGGCGGAGCAGTCCGGCACTTCGTTTATACGGTCTGGGCCAAATTCTGGCATGATTCGTCCGATAGCAGCCCAATGGCGTTATCCTCTGGAATGAGAATCCAGGTGAAGCTCCATCGACCCTGATTTTGTCACCCAAATCAGCCTTATCCATGCTAACAAGAAGAGTACGTTGTCATCCTCAGCCACACCCCGACTTTGAAAACACATCTGTCACTTCTCCTCGTCGCCTTCAGCTCGCTCCTTCACGCCGAAACCTGGAGCGGCACTGCCCAAATCACCTTTGACGGCACCTCCACGTTGCATGCCTGGGGCGGCAAAGTCGCGGCGGAGCCATTCAAGGCCGATGTCACCATGGACGGTGGCAAACCCCAACGCGTGACCGCCGAAGTGACGGTCAAAGCCGCGAAGATGGACACTGCGGAGCCGAAACGCGACGCCAACATGCGCAAGGCGATGAAAGTGGACGCCCATCCGCTCATCCTTGGCAAGATTGACGCGAAGTTCAGCGAGATCGCCGCCGCAAGCACGCCAACCAAGCTGCCCATCGAGCTGAATCTGCTCGGCAGGCCGCAAAACGTCACCGGCACGATCTCGAACTGGAAACTCGCCGGCAAAAAAGCCACCTTTGATCTC
Source organism: Prosthecobacter sp. (assembly GCA_035438165.1). Taxonomy (GTDB): domain Bacteria; phylum Verrucomicrobiota; class Verrucomicrobiia; order Verrucomicrobiales; family Verrucomicrobiaceae; genus Prosthecobacter. The sequence continues at coordinate 3,072 of DAORHS010000064.1, read as the reverse complement.
GACTTCCCCGTCTCGCTGAAAGCCAGTGGCATTAGCGTCCCCACGGTGCTGTTATTCATCAAAGTGGGGGATGGCATCAAGGTCCATGCCTCGGTTACACTCACTCAGAATTGATCTTCATGCCCGCTTACATTCACCACATCGCCACGGACACACCGCCGTACCTTTACAGCAACGAATTTGCCTGCGGCCGCATGAAGGGCTGGGTCACCGAGCCACGGGCGAAGCGCATGGTCGAGATGATCTATGAGCGCACCGGCATCGAGACGCGCTACAGCGCGAGCGATGATTTCTTGAAGGACGATGGCGAGCTGTTTCGCACGCTGCCTGACGGGACGATCAATTCGCCCACCACCGGCCAGCGGAACGCGCTTTATGCCAGAGCCTCGCGCGAACTCGCGGTGAAGCTTGCACGCAAAACGCTTGCCGAGTGCCCGCAGTTTAAAAAAGAGGACATCACGCACATGGTCTTCGCCTCATGCACGGGCTTTGCCAATCCGGGGCCGGATTACCACATCATTCGCGATCTCGGGCTGAACGAGAGTGTGGAGCGCTACACCATCGGCTTCATGGGCTGCTACGCGGCGTTTCCCGCCATGCGGATGGCCGCGCAGTTCTGTGAGGCGAATCCCAACGCGGTGGTGCTCGTGATGTGCCTGGAACTTTGCTCGCTGCATCTGCAAGTCAGTGACAAGCCCGAAAGTATCGTCGCGAACGCGCTTTTCGCCGATGGAGCCGCTGCGGCCATCGTGAGCGCGCGCAAGCCGGCTGGCGACCGCCCCTACTACCGCGTGCAGGGCTTCCACTCAGCGCTTGTGCCCTCCAGCGAGGCGCACATGGCCTGGGACATCGGCGACAACGGTTTCAACATGGTGCTCTCGGCTTATGTTCCCGATCTCATCGGCAGCAACATCCGTGAGATGCTCGGCGGCATTCTCTCAAAGCGCGACCTGCAGCTCAGCGACATCGACGAATGGGCGGTGCATCCCGGTGGGCGTGCCATTTTGGAGCAAGTGGAGCAGCATCTCGAACTGCCACCCGAGGCGCTCGAAATCTCCCGAGGCGTGCTGCGTGACTACGGCAACATGAGCAGCCCCACGGTCATGTTTGTGCTCAAAGGCATGCTCGAAGAAGCGGAGACGGATCGCGCCACCACCTGCGCCATCGCCTTTGGCCCCGGATTGACGGTGGAAACGGTGGTGCTGGAGCGTTGCGGTGCCGCCATCACCTCGCCCAAGAAATCCAAGAACACGATGCACGCATGAAGCCGGAACTGGATGTCATCATCGTCGGCGGCGGCCCGGTCGGGCTGCTGCTGGCCTGTCTGCTCCAAAAAAGCGGCCTGCGCCTCCGCGTGCTCGAAAAGCGCACGTTGCCCATCGCGCACTCCGCCGCCATCGGCATCACGCCGCCCTCGCTGCACATCCTGGAGAAGCTCGGCTTCGCGCAGGAGTTCATCGACGCCGGTGTGAAAGTGCGGGACTGCTTTGTGCATGGTCGCAAAGGCAAGCTCGGCTGCGTGAGCTTCCGCGACATCCCGGACGAGCATCGCTTCATCCTCTCGCTGCCGCAGGCCACGACGATCGCCCTTTTGCAGTCGCATCTGCCTTTTGAAAGCATCCAGACCGGTTGCGAGGTCACAGGCATCACGCAGCACGCGGATCACTGCACCGTGCAAACGACTGCGGGTGAACTCACCGCACGTTTCGTCATCGGCTGCGATGGTGCTCGCGGTCGCGTGCGCGAGTTCATCGGCATGCCTGCGCCCATCAAGAACTACGACAGCCATTTCGTCATGGGCGACTTCATCGACCGCACCAACTTCGGCGATGCCGCGCACCTGTTCTTCACGCCGACAGGCTCGGTGGAGTCCTTTCCACTGCCCGGCGGCCAGCGCCGTTGGATCGTGCAGACGGACAAGCGTTTCGACAATCCGCCGAAAGCTCTCGTGAGCTACCTCACACATCTGCGCACCGGCATCACCGTGCCTTTGTCCGATCAGGTCAATGAAAGCGTCTTCACGCCGCGCCGCTTCAACTGCGACCGCTACTACGACGGCCGCGTCATCCTCTGCGGCGATGCCGCGCACGGCATGAGCCCGATCGGCGGCCAGGGGATGAACACTGGCTTCGCTGATGCCAAGTTCCTCGCCGAGGTGCTCGCCAAACCGGACCCGCTCGCGCTTTTGCCCGCCTACAACCGCTTCCGCCGCCAGGCCGCGAAGACCGCCATCTTCCGCGCCGAGTGGGGCATGTGGCTCGGCACCTGGCACGGCCAGCTGCGCTCCGTGCTGCGCGATGTCATCTTGAAGTTCCTGCTTTGCCAGGGACCGGTCGCCCGGCGCATGGGGCCGTTTTACGCCATGCTCACCATTCCCTTCAACACGCTCGCCCGCGTCCCCCAGGCCAGTTTGAGGCCGCACACCGCTTGATTCATGTCCACCGACTACGTTCCCACCATCGACGGCGCCGCCTCGCACTATGATGACCTCGATCAGTTCTACCGCGAAATCTGGGGCGAGCACGTCCACCACGGCGTCTGGTTCACGGGCAAAGAAAGCGACACCGAGGCCGCCGAGAACCTCGTGAAGATCGTCGCCGAACTCGGCCGCACCGGCGAGGGCACCGACGTGTGCGATATCGGCTGCGGTTACGGCGCCACCGCGAAAATCCTCGCGCAGCGCTACGGCGCCAATGTCACCGGCATGACCATTTCCTCCGTGCAGCTCGCCTACGCGCAGGCCAACAACAACGTGCCCGGCAAGACGACCTTCATGGTGCGTGATTGGTATGAAAACCAACTCCCCGCGAACCGCTTCGATGTCGTGCAGACTGTCGAAAGCCTCGAACACATGCCGGATCTGCCCACCTTCTTCCGCGAGTGCTATCGCGTCATGAAGCCCGGCGGGCGGCTCGTCGCCACCGCATGGATGTCCTGCGAAAATCCCGATCCCGTGGCGAAGCGTCACTTCATCGACGCCATCACGCGCGAGGCCCAGATCGCCGGCGTGCGCCCCGAGAGCGAATTCCGCGCCGCCACCGAGGCCGCAGGCTTTGTGAACTACCAGTTCAA
>DAORHS010000063.1:0-11550 GCA_035438165.1 Prosthecobacter sp. | reverse complement strand
TCAAGCGCCTCGTCGATACCAAGGGCTGGATCAGCTCGGACTTCCACAATCACAGCACGCCAAGCGGGGACAACGTCTGCGATGTCGATGGCCGCGTCATCAACATCGCTGTCGAGCATCTTGAATTTGCGCCAACGACCGAACACAACCGTCTTTATGACTGGGAACCGACGATCAAGGCGCTGGGACTTGAAAACCACATCAAAACGGTCAAAGGCATGGAACTCACCGGCAGCCGTCAGCACTTCAACGCCTTCCCCTTTGAGCCTGATCCGCTCAAACAAGATGGCGGTGCTCCGGTTTGGAATGATGATCCACGCATCACGGCGCTGACGCTGCGCCGCTGGCAGGGCGAGCGGGCGGACCGCTGGATTCAGTTCAACCATCCTGACCTCTCCAACATGTTCGTGGATCGTGACAGTGATGGCATCGCCGACGGTGGCTTCGTCGGCGTGGGCGGCATGATTGACGGTACTGAGTCCGAGAACGGCCCCGGCACCGATATTTTGGCCGATTCGCCCTTCAAGCTGAGCCGTCCCGCCGGATCGCTGGCGATGAAGGCATCCATGTGCCGTGAGTTCATCTGGCGGCAGCTCTTGAACCAAGGTCATCGCCTCGTCGCCGTCGGTGTGGCGGACGCGCACAGCGTTTATGGCAACGGCGTCGGCTGCTGGCGCATCTATTTGCCCTCCAGCACGGATGAACCGGCGAAGATCGACTGGGCGGAACTCGCCCCGCATGCCAAGGCGGGACACATCGTGCTCAGCACCGGCCCTTTCCTCGAAGTGACGACGCAGAACGGCAAGATCGCCGGAGATGATGACCGCAGTACCGGCGGCATCGACCTCAACGTGCGCGTGCAATGCACCGACTGGATGGACATCGACCGCGTGCAAGTGCTGGTGAACTCCAAGCCCGATCCCACGCTGAATTTCACCCGCGCCTCGCATCCGCAGATGTTTAAGGACGGCGTGGTGAAGTTTGCCGAGAAGATTCACGTCCCGCTGCAAAGCGACGCGCATCTCATCGTCGTCGCCATCGACGAGGACGGCAACGAGGCCATCGGCTTCGGCACCAGCGACTACGCCAAGATGCGCCCCTGTGCCTACAACAACCCGATCTACGTCGATGCCGATGGCAACGGCTTCCAGCCGAACTACGACACCCTCGGCTTCGACATTCCTGCGGGGCGTCAGACGGCGGACAAAGCGAAGGCACAGCTTGTGAAGGCTGGTTTGATGCAGGCGGAGCCGAAGCCTGCCGCGGCAAAGCCGTGAAATGTCATGCTCACTCGCCTGGAGGAAATTCGTCACGAAATCACGGGCGAGCGTCTCGAACTCATTGAGTTCGCCCGCAAGCTGCGGCGTGACGCCACGGACGCCGAGGCTCTGCTGTGGTCCTGTCTTCGAGATCGTCGGGTGAATCGTCGGAAGTTCCGCCGTCAGCATCCTTTGGAACCCTATGTTCTCGATTTTTACTGCGCGGAACTGAGTCTGGCGATTGAGCTGGATGGCGGTCAGCACAACAGCGACGAAGGTCGGGCACATGATGAGCAAAGGGCGGCTTACCTGCGCTCCAAAGGCATCGAGACGCTGAGATTCACCAACCAAGCCATGCTTTGGGATACTGACAGTGTGTTGAGCGTGATCTGGAATCGCACACGCCGGAAGACTGCGCCCCTCACCCGACCTCTCCCCGCATCGAGCGATGCTAGTTGAGGATAACCAATCGCGGGGAGAGGGGATTTGCGTTGGAAGCCTCGAAGCCTCCTCCTTCTCGCCGCCAATAGCATGTAGCGTGCTGAGCGTGATCTGGGATCGCACGCGCCGGAAAACTGCGCCCCTCCCCCGACCTCTCCCCGCATCGAGCGTTGCCAGTTGAGGATAGCCAATCGCGGGGAGAGGGGATTTGCGTTGGAAGGCTCGACCGCCATCTCCCTCTCCCCGCCCAATACAATATGGCTCTACGCTCTCCTTCGGGGAGAGGGCTGGGGTGAGGGGAGAACGCGAAGATTGCCTTCCGCAAGTGCGCGGGTATGGCTTCAGCATGAACGCTGCCGAACTGTTTGATCGAGCCAAAGCCGCTGCTGCGAAAGCCTACGCGCCGTATTCGCATTTCCATGTCGGTTGTGCGTTGCTGACGGCGCAGGGAAACATCTTCTCCGGCTGCAACGTGGAGAACGCCAGCTACGGGCTGACCATCTGCGCGGAGCGCAACGCCATCTTCCATGCAGTGACCGAGGAAGGACCGGGGATGAAGATCGCCACGCTCGCGGTGATCGCCCTCGGACATGAGTTTCCGCCCTGCGGTGCCTGTCGGCAGGTGATCGCGGAGTTTGCGTCGCCTGAAACGGCGGTCTGGTTCCTGCGCGATGGAAAACCAGTGTCGATGACGATGGCGGAGTTGCTGCCCGCAAGCTTCAGGATATGAGTGCGCGCGCATGACTCTTCCCCCTTCCGTTTCGCTCATCGAAGAACCCGCCGGTTATCCCATCCTCGTCATCGAGCATCCCGCCGCCACCGGCCGCATCGCCTTGAATGGTGCGCATGTGACGGACTGGATTCCCGAGGGGCATGATCCCGTGCTCTACATGAGCGCCGAAGCACTGTTGGAGTCAGGGAAAGCGATTCGCGGCGGCATTCCGGTATGCTGGCCCTGGTTTGGCCCGCATCCGACCGACAGCACCAAGCCGGCGCACGGTTTTGTGCGCACGATGATGTGGGAGGTCGATGTGGCGCGTGAAACCGCAGCAGAGGTGGAGATCGTTTTGAAACTACAGGACTCCGCCGCTACGAGAGCCCTCTGGCCGCATGCCTTCTCAGCACGTCTGCACGTACACATGGGCGCGTCGTTGCAGGTCACATTGATCACCCAAAACACCGACAGCACCGCCTGGGACATGACCGGAGCCCTGCACACCTATCTCAATGTGGAGGACGTGCGCCAGATCAGCATTCACGGCCTGCACGGCACCCAGTATGTGGAAGGCCGCCTCTCACCTGACAAACGTCCGCAGCATGGCCAGATCGTCATCGACCAGGAAGTGGATCGTCTCTACGCGTCCGATGCCACCGTCATCGTGCATGATCCCGTCTGGGGACGCGAGCTGGTCATCGAAAAGGCAGGCAGCCTGGCGACGGTGGTGTGGAATCCCTGGATCGAAAAATCCAAGCGCCTTGCCGATCTGCCCGACGAGGCGTATCCCGAATTTCTCTGCATCGAGGCGGCCAATGCGGGTGAAGATGTGGTCACCGTGATGCCCGGCGCGGAGCATCTGCTCATGCAGCGCATTGACGTGCGCAAGCTTAATGCCTGAGGATGAGCATCTGGCGGTGCCAGACGCCACAAAGCGCACAGGCCAGCAGGTTGCTTGACCCCGCTCCATGCCTCGCCATGTCTAACGACGTGTCGGACGGCCCACCATTGATCGACCGAGTTCGCTTGCGCTCCAACCAGTGGCGCAAGCTGAGGTCGATTGTGCTCAACCTTGCCACGACGGACAGCTTCTACGGGAAAAAGATCCGCGAGTGGGAGCTAAAAGTAAGCCGCCTCAACCGGGTGGAGGATTTCATCGCCCAGGTACCCTTTACGACGAAAGCGGACATTCAGGCGGACCGCCTCGCCCATCCGCCGTTTGGCACCAACCTGACGCGCGCGATTCATCAGTACACCCGCTTCTGCCAGACCAGCGGCACCAGCACGGGCCAGCCCATGGCCTGGGTGGACACGCCGGAAAGCTGGGAGGCCATGCTCAAATGCTGGCAGCGTGTGTTTGACGCCGCCGGCCTGGTCAAAGGCCGCGACCGCATCTTCTTCGCGTTTTCCTTCGGCCCGTTTCTGGGCTTTTGGACGGCGTATGAAGCGGCGGCGAAAGATTACCTCATCATCCCTGCCGGCGGCATGTCCAGCCAGGCAAGACTCGAAGCCATGGCACGCTACGGTGCCACGGTGCTCTGCTGCACGCCGACATATGCACTACGGCTCGGTGAACTGGTCGGTGAAGACTCCGGCGTCGAGCACATGAGCCTGCGCATCAACAAAATCATCGTGGCCGGCGAAACCGGCGGCAGCGTGCCCGAGGTGCGCCAGCGTTTGGAGAAGCTTTGGGAGGCACGTGTCTTCGACCATCACGGCATGACCGAAGTCGGTCCGGTGAGCTACGAAACGGAAGACATGCCGCGGCAGCTCGTGGTGATGGAGGAGGCCTACCTCGCCGAGATCGTGGATCCGAAAACGGGTGTTGAGGTGGCCGATGGTGAATGCGGAGAATTGATTCTCTCGACTTTGGACCGCACCGCCTGCCCGCTGCTGCGTTACCGCACGGGCGACTGGGTGAAAAAGAAAACGCATCGCGGCCGGCTGATGCTCGACGGCGGCATCCTCAGCCGCGTGGACGACATGGTCGTCGTGCGCGGCGTGAACATCTATCCAAGCGCCGTCGAAGCCGTGGTGCGGCAGTTCCCTGAAGTGATGGAGTTCATGGTGGAACAGCGCAAGGTCGATGCGATGGACGAAATCGAACTGATCGTCGAAGTGGACGGCAATGTGGCGAAACCCCTGCTCAAACGCATCGAGACGAAGCTGAAGGACACCTTCTCACTGCGCATCCCCGTGAAACTCGCCGAGCCCAACAGTCTTCCCCGCCACGAGTTCAAAGCCAGACGCTGGCGGCTTGTTCAGGCAGCCTAAACCCACACCATGCCCCTCATCCAGCTCACCAACGTTTCCAAGTCCTACATCGATCCGGGCAGCGGAGCGCGCGTGCCGGTGCTGCAGGGCCTCAGCCTCACCATCGAAGCGGGTGAATCCGTCGCGATTGTCGGCCCTTCAGGCTGTGGCAAAAGCACGCTGCTGAACATCCTCGGCACGCTCGACACCCCTGATGAAGGCGCGGTCGTCTTTGACGGGGAGTCGCTGGCTCAATCGACGGCGAAGCAGCTCGCCGCGGTGCGCAGCCAGAAGATCGGCTTCATTTTTCAGCTTCATCATCTCATGCCGCAATGCTCCGTTCTGGAGAACGTGCTGCTGCCCACCCTCGCGCTAAAGTCACCGCCGGGCGATGCATTGCAGCGTGCGGAATCACTGCTCGAACAGGTGGGGCTCAAGGACCGCATGAACTGGAAGCCCGCACAGTTGTCCGGCGGCGAGCGTCAGCGCGTGGCGTTTGTGCGTGCTTTGATCAACCAGCCCCGGCTCATCCTTGCCGATGAACCCACCGGCGCCCTGGATGAAACGAACGCCGCCGCTTTGACCGACCTGCTGCTGCAGCTTCAGAAGAGCAGCGCTGTCACCCTGATCATGGTCACACACCACCGGGCGCAGGCGGACCGCATGGGCCGGGTGCTGACGATTCACGAAGGCGCCCTGAAATGAAACTCAAGGATTACGTCCTCCAATCCGCACGCCACTACTGGCGCGGCCATCTGGGCCTGCTGTTTGGCACGTTTCTGGCGGCCACGATCCTGACCGGCTCCATGCTCGTCGGTGATTCGGTGCGCGCCAGTCTGCAGCGTGTGGCGGCCCTGCGTCTGGGCAAGGTGGAAGGCGGCGTGCTCGGCGGCGACCGCTGGTTCACCGAGAGCCTGGCGCGCAAAACGAACTCGGCCCCCGTCATCATCGCCACCGGCGCGGCCAGCGAAGCGAACGGCAAAGTGCGCGTGAACGGAGCGCAGGTGCTCGGCGTGGACGAGGCATTCTGGAAGCTCAGCACCAGCTCCAAAGTCCCCGCCTTTGACCAATCCTCCGTCGCCATCAACGAGCCTCTTGCACGCAGGCTCGGCGTGAAGGCGGGTGACACGATCCTCGTGCGCCTGGAACGTCCCAGCGCCATCTCGCGTGATGCACCGCTTTCCGGCAGCACGAACGAGGATGTCTCACTGCGCCGCAAGATCGCGATGGTGTTGAGCGCCGAAGATTTCGGCGCATTTCAGCTCACCGCCTCGCAGGTGCCGCCGGATTCCGTGTTTGTGAACCTCGCCGACCTGCAGACGCAGCTCGAAATGGACGGACGCGTGAACGCGCTGCTTCATCCGACGTTCACCGCCCTCCGTGCCCAGTTTGAGGAACAGCGCACGCTGGAAGACTTCGCGCTCAAACTCAAACGGATCGAAGGGGCCAAGAAGGAGTGGGAGATCGGCACCAGCCGCGTGTTTCTGGACCGCAGCATCGCGGAGAAGATCGATGATTTCAAAAGCACCTATGGCGTGCTGACCTATCTGGTGAACGGCATCATCTCGGCACAGGGCGGCACACCGTATTCGATGGTGACGGCGGTCGGAAAAGGCAAAGACGATGAAATCACCATCACCCAATGGCTTGCGGACGATCAGAAGCTCGTGGTCGGTGATGAACTGGAGATCAAATACTTCGTGGTCGGGCTCGGCCGCGAACTGAAGCAGCAGTCGGCCAAATTCAAGGTGGGGGCGATCCTGCCGATGGATGACCCTAAAGTCACGAAGGCATGGACGCCGGATTTCCCCGGAGTCTCGGACGTGGACAACTGCCGCGACTGGGAACCGGGCATCCCGATGGACATGAAGGCCATCCGCGACAAGGACGAAGACTACTGGGATGAGTACAAAGGCACCCCGAAGGGATTCATCACGCTGGCGGCGGGGCAGAAGCTGTGGGCCAACCGCTTTGGCAACCTCACCGCTCTTCGTCTGCCGGACGAAGGGCAGACGAGCGAGGCCAAGGCAAACGCGCTCGCCCTGCGGTTGAACTTGTCCGACATCGGCCTGATGCCGCGTGACTTCAAACATGAGGCCGGAGCGGCGGCGAAGGGCAGCGTGGACTTTGGCGGACTCTTCATCGGCTTGAGCATGTTCCTGATCGCCGCCGCGCTCGTGTTCGCCGCGCTGCTGTTTTTGTTCACGCTGGAACGTCGTGCGTCGCAGATTGGCCTGCTGATGGCCGTGGGCTGGACGCGCGGCATGGTGCGGCGCGCCTGGCTGATGGAGGCGGGAGTCATTGCCCTTGCAGGCGTGCTGCTGGGGGTCTTTGGCGGCATGATCTACACGCAAACCGCGCTGCACGGGCTCTCCGCCGTCTGGAGCGGAGCCACCCAGGGACTGCCGCTCGTGTTCAGCGCTTCGTTGAGCACCATCTTTAACGCCGCGCTGGCCACCCTGGTCGTGGTGCTGCTCACCCTGTGGTGGGCCAGCCGGAAGCTTTTCAAAATCAGAACACGTGACCTGCTTTCAGGCTCCTGGAGCGAGGATCTTTCCCCTGTGCAGAAAAAGCACAGCATGAAAATCGTGCTGATTTTCGCCGGTGTCGCACTGCTGCTGCTCGCCTTCGGCTTCGTGGTGAAAAATCCCGAAGCCGTGGCCGGCATGTTCTTTGGCTCCGGCATGCTGATGATGATCGCAGGCCTGCTGTTCCTGCGCGGCTGGATGAGGCGCGACAGCGGCACGCTCGCGCGGACGCTCCTGCAGATCGGCTCGCGGAACATCTCACGCCGCCCCTCCCGCAGTCTGGCGGTGATCGGCATGATGGCGGGCGGCATCTTCCTCGTGGTGGCGGTGAACGCCTTCCGCATGAGCGCGGGCGATGCCACCGAACGGCATTCAGGCACCGGAGGCTTTGCACTCATCGGCGAGTCCTCTCTGCCGGTATATGAGGATCTCAATGTGAAGGCGGGCTGGGATGCCTTTGGACTCGACGAGAAACTCATGCCACAGGCCCGCGTGGTACCATTTCGCGTGCGCGACGGAGATGACGCGAGCTGTTTGAACCTCAACCGTGCGCAAAAGCCGGTGCTCGTGGCGGTGAACCCGGCCCAGATGACCGGAACGTTTGCGTTTGCCTCGGGTGCCTGGGAGAACCTCGGCGATACGTCGTTTGTGCCTGCCATCGCCGATCAGGCAACGGCCATGTGGGGCCTGGGCAAAGGCGTTGGTGATACCTTGGACTACCAGGACAGCGCGGGAAACACCTTTCAGGTGAAGATCGTCGGCCTCCTCGCCGGATCGGTGTTGCAGGGCAAAATGATCATCAGCGAGCAGGCGTTTCTGGCGAAGTATCCCGATGCGGCCGGCTATCGCTTTTTCCTGATCGATGCGAAACCGGAACAGTCTGCCGAAATCGCCGCGCATCTGACACGACAGCTCGAACAGCGCGGCCTGGCGCTGGAGCCGGCGAAGCAGCGGCTGGAGCTGTTCCTGAGCGTGCAGAACACTTACATCGGCATCTTCACGGTGCTCGGCGGACTCGGCGTGCTGCTGGGAACGGCGGGCATCGGCGTGCTCATCGCCCGGCATGTGCTGGAGCGTCGCGGTGAACTCGGCCTCATGCAGGCCCTCGGATTCCGCGTTGGATCTCTGCGCGGCATGATCATGGGCGAGCACGGCGTGCTGCTTGTGCTGGGAATCGTTCTCGGAGTGGTCACCGCTTCGCTCGCGATCATTCCCCAGCTAATTGAACGCGCCAGCGGCCTTCCCGTCGGTTTTCTCGGCCAACTGATCGCCGCCGTGCTTGCTTTCGGCCTGCTGGTCTGCGTGGTCGCCATTTCCACCGCCGTGCGCGGACGATTGACCGATTCGATCCGCCGGGAATAGGTCGGAACCGCTTTGCGCCACGCCTTGCACTCCGCGCCGGACACGCTCCTATGTGCGCAGTGAATCCTGCGCTCAACGAACCCGACTCTCCCTTCGATCTCGCCCTCCGCCCGGCGGATTTTTCGGAGTTCCACGGCCAGACCAAGGTCAAAGAACAGCTCCTCGTCATGGTCGAGGCCGCCAAGATGCGCGGTGAGTCACTGGATCACGTTTTGCTCTGCGGCCCGCCCGGATTGGGCAAGACCACGCTCGCCAATCTCATCGCCAACGCTGTTGGAACCAAGCTGCACACCACCAGCGGCCCGCAGATCGAGCGTGCAGGCGATCTCGCTGGCATCCTCACGAATTTGCAGGAGCGTGACATCCTCTTCATCGACGAAATCCACCGCCTGCATCCCAGCATCGAAGAATACCTGTATCCGGCCATCGAGGACTACCGCCTCGACATCATCATCGATCAGGGGCCCAAGGCGCGCACGATCCGCATCGACCTGCCGCCCTTCACTCTCGTCGGCGCCACCACCCGCGCCGGCATGCTCACCGCACCGATGCGCTCGCGCTTCGGCATCCCGAACCGGCTCGACTACTACACGCCCGAGGAGATCCAGCACATCCTCATTCGCTCCGCCCGCCTGATGAACGTGGCCATCGAACCCGAAGGCGCGCACGAAATCGCCCGCCGCTCCCGTGGCACACCGCGCATCGCCAACCACCTGCTGCGCTGGGTGCGTGACTTTGCCCAGGTGAAGGCGCGGAACGTCGTCACCGAAGACGTCGCCCGTCAGGCGCTCACCATGCGCGACATCGACGAATCCGGTCTCGACGAAATGGACACCCGCATCCTCGAAGCCATCATCGGCAAGTTTGACGGCGGCCCCGTCGGCATGGGCAGTGTCGCCGTCGCCGTCGGCGAAGACGCCAGCACCCTCGAGGACGTGCATGAGCCTTATCTCGTCATGCAAGGCTACCTCAAACGCACCCCACGTGGTCGTCTCGCCATGCCCGCCGCGTATCGAAAACTCGGCCTCATTCCGCCCCCCACGGGGCAGGTGGAGTTGTTCTGACTTCCTCAACATGTGGCGCGAACTCACAACTCTCTGGCAGAGCATCTGCGACCCCGAGTACCTGCATCTGCTGCTGGAACCGCTGCCGCTGTATGGGCTGGGGATCGGGCTGACGTTTCTGATCGTGTCTTTTGTGTTTGGCGAGGTGAAGAGCCGGTTGCTGGCGCTGGCGATCATCTGCGTCTCCTGCGCGAGCGTCTGGCCCTACATCGACCTGCGCGACAAAGCGACGCCGCGCATCCTCGCGACGCGGTCGCCTGATTTTGCCCCGCTGATCCAGGAGCAGACGCAGCGACGCAAGGACTGGTCCTGGCCCTACTATGCGATGACGCTGTTCAGCCTCCTCGCGCTGGCGACGTCCCGCTCCCCCAAGGGCAATCCCGTGCTGTTTCTCGTCGTCATCTTCGGTGCCCTGCTGTTCTGGTTCAGCATCTGGATGCACAAGAAGGAGTGCGAGGTCTATCACCGCAACATCGTGCGCTACGTGCCGGTGCGGTGAGGAAGCGCGAGTTTCGTAACTCGCCTGGTTTTTCTGCCGTCTGCGCCCAGCTCAAAAGTGGCGAGTGGTCTTCGACACACTCGCGCTCCACTACTTCAGATACTTCTCGAACTCCTTGGGCAAAGCGCCCTGACCGCCGAGATCACGGCAGACGAGCGCGAGAGACTTCGCCTGCTTCGCGAGCCGCTCATCGTTCGGTGCGGCGGCGATTTTGGCCTCCGTGATCAGCAGCGCGGCAACGGCGGAACGGCGCATCAGGTCGGTGTCCGAACCCAGATCAAGCGTGAGGGCGCGATGGTAGTCCATCAGCGCGAGATCAGGCTGCTTCTGCCCGCGTTCGTTCCAAACCGCCCGCAGGTAGCACAGGGCGGCGAGACGTGAGGAGCGCAGTCGCTTGAACGGGGCCTGCGGCAGCTTGAGCGGGTTCACATCCTCGAACTTCTTGATGAAGGTGCCGAGCGCCTGCCAGTCCTCCTTGCCCAGCCAGTTCCAGCCTTCGAGATCGACGAAGTCTTCGGTGTAGTGCGGCCCGAAGTTCAGCGGATTGGCGAGCTGCTGGTTCATCGCCTTCGACAGATCGGCATAACGTCCCAGCTTTTGCAGGCAGAGAAACTGATACAGCCGGGCGAGCGAGCCATAGCCGTCCTGCATCGGCACGAGTTTGGCGAATTCATCCCCCAGCAGTGCGAACTGCTTCTCAGCCTCGCTGTAATTGCCTGCGGCGTAGTTTTGCTGGGCCAGCGACCAGCCTTTCGGCTCGTCAACGGTCATGTCACGGATGCTGGCCATCGGCAGCTTGATGCTGTTGCCACCGTTGGGGGCGTCACTGATCATCAGGCCGTCCTTGTCGGCCGCGATCAACCATCCGGGCATGGGCTCCCCGCTGATTTTGGTGATCTGGATGGAGAGCGGCTCGGCCTGCACGGCGGCCGCGGCCATCAGCAGCACCGCCGTCAGTTTGAGAGTCATCGCGTTCAGAGATTCACGTTTCATGGCGTCACGAGGGTTCATTCACGCACCCCCCACAGGCCCTCGTCAGGATGCTCGGGGACGTTGAGCTTCTTGCGCAGCGTTTTGTAATGCTCCTTGGCCTTCTGCACAAAGGGGCCGGCGACCTCGTGGCCGGAGAGCTTGTACATGCGCGAAACCGTGTCCTTGATGAGGCGGAAGGCCTTGTCGTCATTGCCCTTCTTCATCTGGATCTCGGCGGCACGCAGACGCGCCTCGGCCGAATACTGCACCACGTTTTCCAACGGCGGGCCGACGAACGGCGTGTAGGCCTCCAGCGCCTTGTCGGAATCGTTCAGGTTTTCATAGCAGCGGCCCAGACGATAAAACACCTCGGCCCGCGTGCGGGTGAAGGCCTTCTCTTTCGTCATCAGCAAAAGCGTGTCGGCAGCGAGCTGCCATTGCTTGCGGTTGAAATAGA
>DAORHS010000062.1:0-11650 GCA_035438165.1 Prosthecobacter sp. | reverse complement strand
GGCCGCCGCGGGAAGGACCGCGATTGGGGCCACTGCGTGATGGGCCGCGATTGGGAGGACGTGACATGCGTGAAAAAGTTGGGCGTGAGGATGCTCCCGCGCAAAGGGATTACAAGGGTAATTTTGTGAGCTGAATGAAGGAAAGGCCCGGCCACCGCTCCGCATAGACAAAAACCTCGCCGCCATGCGTCCTGTCCGTGAAACTGCCGCTGCATGACCGCCGTCCCCTCATTGCCCGAACTCTATGATGCCCATGCGGCGGGCTTGTTTCATTATCTCACGAGCTTCACCGGCAGGGAGGCCGACGCGAAGGATCTGCTGCAGGACCTGTTCATCAAACTGGCGCGGCAGCCGGTTCCAGCGGGCATCGACAACCTGCGGGCGTGGCTGCTGCGGCTGGCGCACCGTCACGCCATCGACTGGTTGCGGCGGCATCAGGTGCGGCGTCGTGCGGAAGAGGAAGCTCATGCGCCCCTGGAGATGTTTGCCTCGCAGAACGATCCGGATCAGGCGGAACTGGCGAAACGACTCACCGCTGCGCTCGCGTTGCTGCCTTTGGAACAGCGCAGCGTGGCCCAATTGAAGCTGTGGGACGGACTGACCTTTGAACAGATCGCGGAGGTGCAGGGCATTCCGCTGAATACCGCGGCCAGCCGTTACCGCTACGCGCTGGAGAAACTGCGGAGTGAACTGCGGCCGCTTTACGATGAACTGACCCCCTCATGAACACGAATCACGACTCTTTTGAAAATGATCTGCGTGCCTTGCAGCGGCGTGAGCTTCCGGTTGGCTGGCGGAATGAGATTCTGCACGCCACGATGACCAAACCGGTTCCACGCGCACCGCGCTGGCTTGTCATGGGCTGGAGCCTGGCCTGGGCGGCGATTTTGCTGATGTATTTCACCACTCCAGATGAACCGGACACGCCATCGCATTCCGCCCGCCGCGCTCCGGTGATGCGGTTAGATCAACGCGCAGCGCTGATCGACGCGCTGCTGGCCTCAAACTGATTTTTCACCCTCCCCTGTTTTTTCCATGATCCGCAAAATTCTCTCGTATCGTGCCACACGCGTCCTGCTGTGGATTTTTGTCACGCTGGCCACGCTCATCGTCCTGCCGTTCATGTGGGCGAACTGGAGTGGGGAACGCCGCTGGGCCGCCACGAAGACGCTGATCGAGCGCGAGGGCGAGACGCTCGATTTTCACGCGCTGCTGCCCGCAGCGCCGCCAGAGGCGGAAAACCTGCTCGCCATCGAACCGTTGCGCGGCATCGCCGAAGTCATCGGTAACGATGCGTCCAAAGGCGAGCCAGGGGCGAAACGAGCTGCCTTGGTAGCGATGAAGTGGGGCGCTGGCGCTCCTGCAGCCAACGGTGTTTCACTGGGCAAAGTCACAGATTTTCAGGAGTGGGCGAAGTTTCTGAGTGACGCCAAATTTCTCGACCTGGTGGCCGGTTCACCGGCATCTGGCAATGATGTGTTGGCGGCGCTGGACGCGAGGTTTCCTCTGCTCAAACAACTCGCGGATGAAGCGCCGAAGCGGCCGCAGGCGATGTTCACGCCGGCGCTGAGGGAGCGTGAGATGCCGGACATACTTTTCAGCCTGAGCATGGCCCATTACAGCGGGGTGCCGGCTCTGGCGCGTTTGCTGACCCTGCGCGCACGGGCGGCGGTGGATGCCAAAAATGGCGCCGAGGCCGTGCGCAGCATCATCGCAGTGAGCCGCATCGCTCATGCATGCGAGCAGGAGCCGCTGCTGATCGGCCTTTTGGTGGGAATCACGGTTGACTCCATGGCGTTGGAATCGCTCTGGCATGGATTGCGCGAGCGTGTGTTTGCGGAGGCGGAGATGCGGCAGTTGCAGGAGGTTTATGCGGAGGATGAAACCGCGAAGGCATTGTTGCAGGCGGTGCGCGGCGAGCTGGCCGCTGGTGTGGACGCGGTGGAGCATGTGCAAGAGTCCCGCGAGGATTTCATCTCAGGGCTTGGCAACGAAAGCCCCGGCTCGCGCGCGAATTTTTTCAAACTCCTGCCGAACGGACTCTTCAACCACTGGAAAAGCGTGATTGGGGAGGTGGAGATGCATCATTTGATCCTGCCGTTGAAACAAGGCATCCCCGCAGCGATGCGTGCCGGGGAGGCACTGGAGCAGGAGATCAAAAGCAAGAGCAATGTCGTCCGACATCCTGACTGGATCATGGCGCGGCTGCTGGTGCCGACGGTGAAGCAGGTCAGCCTGAGCGCCTGGCTGGCGGCGGCCCGCAAGCAGCAGGCCCTGGCCGCGACTGCACTGGAGCGGTTTTTTGCGAAGCATGGGGTGTATCCCGCGAAGGTGGGTGAGTTGGTGCCGGAGTTTTTGCCCGCTGTGCCGCTTGATCCCTGCGATGGGAAACCTCTGCGCTATCGCATGACGGCAGCAGGCCGCTTCACGCTGTGGTCTATCAGTTTTGATGGCCAAGATGATGGTGGGAAAGTCCATGTGGATGCCAAGGGCGCCGCCAAACTGAACAAACGGGAGTACCTCGGCTACTGGACCTGGCAGTATGAGCCGGTGAATGGATCAGAAGTGCAGTCTCGTTGCGGTGCAACAAGGATACCCTGTTCCACCGGAACAGGGCTACTTGTAGAGATCCAGCGCCAGATCGAGCGCGCGGGCGGAATGAGTCAACGCACCGACGGAAATCGCGTTCACGCCGGTGGCGGCGACGTCTTTGATCGTATCGAGCGTGATGCCGCCGCTGGCTTCGAGCCAGAGCCTGCCGTTCACGAGTTTCACGGCTTCGCGTTGTTGCTCCGTGCTCATGTTGTCGAGCAGGAGCATGTCCACGCCGTCGAGGGTGAGAAAGTCGGCGACTTGTTTGAGTGTGGCGGCTTCGAGCTGGATGCGGACGCCGGGGCGTTCGGTGCGCAGTTTGTGGATGGCGGCCTGGAGGGAGGGCAGGTCACTGTTGGCGGCCAGGTGGTTGTCTTTGACCATGGCATGGTCGTAGAGGCCCATGCGGTGATTGGTGCCGCCACCGTGTTTGACGGCCGCTTTTTCGATCAAACGCCAGCCGGGGGTGGTCTTGCGGGTGTCCCAGACCTGGACGGGGTGGGGTTTGACGGCTTCGACGTAGCGCTGTGTCTGCGTGGCGACGCCGCAGAGGCGCTGGAGGAAATTTAGCGCGGTGCGCTCGGCGGTGAGCAGCGAGCGTGTGCTGCCGGCCGCCTTGAGCAGGATGTCGCCTTGTGCAAAGGGGCGGCCGTCTGGGATACAGACCTCGATCTCGAGGGCGGGGTCGATTTCTTTGAAGACGGTCACGGCGATTTCAGCTCCTGAAACGATGCCCGGCTCCCGGGCGACGATTTCGGCCCTGGAACGGGAATGCTCCGGGATGAAGTAGAGGGAGGTGACGTCGCCGGCGCCGATGTCTTCGGCGATGGCGGCGTGGATCAGGGCTAAAACGGAGGATTCCATGAGTGGGTGGATGATAGGGCGAAGAATACAGGTTTCCAGCACAGGGAAAAACAGGTTGCCAAATCAGGCGAACTGTCCATCTTCCCCGCCCCTCGCCCCCGGCCTGACTGATTCATGGCCTTGCGAAGCGCGGGCTTAGGAGCGTGTCATGAGCAAAATCATCGAAAAGATCAATCAAGAGCAGTTGAAGAAGGAAGTTGCCGCTTTCACCGTGGGTGACAGCGTCAAGGTCCACACCCGAGTCGTCGAAGGCGACAAGGAACGTATTCAGCTTTTTGCAGGCATCGTCATCGCCCGCAAAGGCTGTGGCATCAACGAAGCCTTCACCGTCCGCAAGATTTCCTATGGCGAAGGCGTGGAGCGTGTGTTCCCGCTGCACAGCCCGAAGGTGGCAAAGATCGAAGTCACCAAGACCGGCCGCGTGCGTCGCGCCCGGCTGCATTATCTTCGTCAACGTCAGGGCAAAGAGGCCATGTCCGTGAAGGAGCAGGCGCAGTCTGAAGGTTGATCGTTTTTAGTGTGTTGTTTTCAAGCAGAAAGGGAGGGCCTTGCGGCCCTCCCTTTTTTGTGAAGTTGCTTGGAGAGGCGGGCGGGTGATCTCTGCCCGCCCCCGGTGATTATTTCTTCTTTTTACCCCCGCCCAGCATGGTAAGCAGAAGTACCAAGACCACCACGCCAATGCCGATGAGGATCATGTTGGTGGTACTCATGCCTTCTTCCTCCTGCGCGACGACAGGCATTGGAGCCGGGGCGACAGGTTGTTGTGGCTGGGCATAAGCGCCTGGCTGCTGAGGCTGTGCGTAACCGGGCTGCTGCTGCGGATACCCGGCGGGAGCGGTTCCTGGAGCAGGCACGGCTCCTGGCTGTGGTTGGGCTGGGTATCCCCCGGGCACGGCTCCGGGAGCGGGAACTGCCGCCGGGTTTGGAGCGCCCTGCACAGGTGCTCCTGCCTGAGCATTAGGGGGCGGCGGCGCTGCGGTTCCAGCGGAGGCTGCGGCCAGAGCTGCAGCCATTTTGGCGTCTTCGCCGGGAACAGCACCGGTGCCTGCGATGGCGGAGGAGCCCCCTGCCACACTGGCAGTAGCCGATTGCATCTGCTGCTGGGAGGCCGCTGTGGCGAGCTGCTGCTGGGCATACGCATAGCGCTGCCGGTAGGCCTGAAAGACGTTCTGGTAGAACTGCTTGCTGGTGGTGTCGGTACCCGCAGCCGCAGTTTCTCCTTCGAGAATGGCCTCGCCCATCTTTTTCAACTCCTCCTCACTCTGGGCTGCTTTTACGTCCGCTCGCATGAGGCGGGCGATGGCTTCGTTCACTTTGGTGATTGAGGGGATGTCGATCTCCTTGAGGCGGTTCTTCTCAGTGATGATGGACTGGGAGAGAGACTTCAGACTCGGCAAGTCATACTTATAGGGAGTGAACCACTTGCTGGACTTGCGCTCCTGCTCGTAGGTGGTCTTCCAGACTTCCCCTTCACGCTTCACGGCGTCCTTCATGCGGGAGAGGTCCGGCTCGATCAGCTTTTTCGTGTTTTCATCACGCATTTTCTGCAGGGTCGGCTGGTCCTTGATCATCTGCTCGATCTGCGCCTCGTATTTCGTCAGGACGGCGATGGCTTCCTCGACGGCCTTCGGATAATAAATCGAAGCGACGTTGCCGCTTTGAGGATTGGTGAGCTTGTCGAACTCCTTGAGCGCGCCGGAGTAATCTTTGGCTTCGGCCTTTTCCATCATGGCCGCACGCAGGCCGTAGGCCTTGATGTTGAGGCTTTCCGCCTTGGCTTCGTCGGGAGTGAGCCATTTGCTTTCCAGCTTGATGCCGCCGGCGACGACCTTCTCCTTTTCTTCCTGCATGGCCGCAACCAGCTTTTCGACTTCAGCAGCCTCTTTGGTGCCGGGGTAGCGGTTTACAAAGGGGCGCAGGCGGTCCTGGATGATCTGTTCGTATTTCTCCGCCGTCAGCAAATCCTGGGTGGGAACCAGCTTCTTCAATTCAATGAGCTCGACCTCCTCGGGCTTTTGTTTGAGGATGCCGCCTTCGGCGATTTCGCTGCGCTGAATGTCCTTTTCATCCCAGATCTTCGGCGTCAGCTTGTAGCGCATGCGAATGGCATCGGCGGACTCGGAAAGGATGTTGCCCTCCAGCTTTCGGCCATCCTTGAGGGTCACTACGTCTGCGTGCAAGAACCCGGCGCTGCAAGCAAGGACGAGGAGGACAGATTGAATGCGGCTCAATTTCATGGGGGGATGCGGGGTGGGTACGGTTTGTCGAAGTTTTTGGGGCGCACCAATTTGCGCGGGTTTTGAGAAATAACTCAAAACCACACCCTGAGTAAAGAACGAAGCTTATTTTCCTCTGCTCCGGCCCTGCAGCCTAGTTCGTGCGCCGTTTGAGCACGATGCGCTTGAAACGGGCTGCACCGTCCAGGCTCACGCTCATGACTTCCGGGTCATCCACGAAGACATTGTGGATGAGACGGCGGTAATAGCTGTTCATCGGAGGCAGATCGGCGCTCTGGCCGGTGGCTCGCACCCGCTCGCCCAGCTCCCTGGCACGGGCGACCATCTTGTCCTCGCGCATGGAACGGTAGAACTCCACGTCAACGCGGATGCGCGGC
Source organism: Prosthecobacter sp. (assembly GCA_035438165.1). Taxonomy (GTDB): domain Bacteria; phylum Verrucomicrobiota; class Verrucomicrobiia; order Verrucomicrobiales; family Verrucomicrobiaceae; genus Prosthecobacter. The sequence goes on along the minus strand of DAORHS010000062.1, from coordinate 5,580 downwards.
GCGTCTTTGATATGGCGCTGGAGGACGCGGTTCACCAGGTACTGGATGTCTTCCAGTGTTTCGCCCCGGCGTCCGATGAGCGCATCCGAATCGTCCGTGAGCACCTGCAGGGTGGGGCCGTCAGGTCCGTTGTCTTCCTCGATCTGGACGACGAAGCCCAGATATCCGAGCATGGTGTCGAGAATGTGGCGTGCGTGTTCGAGGGGCGTCATGGCGGGCTAACCTCCCAGGCGTGGCGGTTTGGGGCCTTTTTTCTTGTCCTTCTGGCCCATGGGATTGGAAAACGGACTCTGCGCCGGAGCGGCTTTGGGGGCCGGCTTTTGCGCCACCTTCTCCAGCTTGGGCTCCGGCATGTAGAGCTTCATGATCCACGTTTGGGCAATGCTGAAGACGTTCTGCGTGGACCAGTAGAGCGCCAGTGCGGCGGCGAAGTTGTAGCAGATGAACAGGAAAAAGACAGGCATCAGCATGAAGATCCGCTGCTGGGTCTTGTCCACGGTTGCAGGCTGCGGAGTGAGCTTCATCTGTGCCACCATGGTCAGCCCCATGATCAGCGGCAGGGGGTTGACGTCGAAACCCATGAGCTGCGTCACGGTGTCGGCGGCGGAAAGATCCTGCACCCACAGGAAGGACTGACCGCGCAGCTCCGCCGCGGACTCCAGCACACGGTAGAGACCGAAGAAAATAGGGATCTGCAGGAGCATCGGCAGACAGCCGCCCAGGGGATTCACGCCGTACTCTTTGTAGAGCTTCATCGTCTCCATCTGCTGCTGCTGCGGATTGTCCTTGTACTTCACCTGCAGTTCCTTCATCATCGGCCCCAGCAGGCCCATGCGCTTCATGGTGGAAGTGGACTTCGCGTGGATCGGCCAGATGCAGACACGCACGAAAATCGTCAGCAAAATGATCGACACGCCCCAGTTGCCGGTCATGCCGTGCATCCAGCGCATCACCTTCGAGAGGAAGATGCTGATCGGTTTGAACCAGCCATAGAACATGGCATAACTGCGCTGCTTGCCGATGCGGCTCAGACGATCGTATTCCTTGGGCCCGAGATAAATCTGATAGGTCTCGCTGTGCGAGGTTCCGGGAGCCAGATCGACTGTCGGCAAGCCCAGCGAAGCATCGTAGGCATGGTCCTCAATGTCGGCCTTCCCCTCACTTGCAGCATCCAGTGGCTTCGCGAGCTTGCGGCGTGAAGCCCAGAGCTTCCCCGGAGCATCTTTCTCGGCCACACGCGTGACGATGTGCGTGTAGAAGCGCCCCATCACGCCACCGTAGCGCAGTGCTCCGAAGGACTGGCGAAACTCGGTTTTCTCATCGCTCAGCATGTGCTTGCCGAAGTAATCCGCCGCTTCGCTGGAGACGTCGCCGGCATCATTCCAGAAAAAGCCTTCATAGCGTGCGTCGTCATGCTTCAACGCACTCGAAGCACCGGCGTAGAGGTAGTATTCTTCGGAGCGGTGCTGGGCCGTGCCGGTGTTTTTCAGTGTGATCTGGAGATCGATGAGATGCTCGTCGCTGCCCTCACCCTCGGTCAGCGTGTAGGTCTTGGTCGCCACGATGCCTTCAGCGGTGGTGCCTTCAAAGGTGGCGCTCTTGTCGCTCTTCGCCGTCAGCTTGTAGGCGGTCGCGTCCAAACCGGCTGGTTCACGACGCAGAGCGCCGATAGGCTCCAGTGCGTGTTCGTTCAAGGTCACGCGATCCGTTCCCGCCAGCACGGCCCGGGAGATGCCGCCGCCTTTGGAGGTCAGTTCAAAGGTGACGCTGCCAGCTTTGAGCGAATGAGTTTCCTCCGGCAACGTTGCAACAGCGGGAGCCGCTGGAGTGTTGCCAGGCGTCGCTGGTGTCGCGAGTTTCGCCGCTGGCGGGGTGGCGCCTGGTTCGGCCGGTTGTTTGGCGATCTCCTCCTGCTTTTTGCGCGCCGCCTCGGCCTGCGCCAGCTTCTGGTTTTCCTGCATGTAGTGCCAGTTCACCCCCATGAGGATGACGCAGAGCGTCACGATGATCCAACTTTTGCGGTCCATGAAATTTAGCTTTGGGGTGAGAGAGAATGTTTGAGTGAAGGGGGCAGGCTCGGTCAAATCGGAGTCCGTTCTGCAAACAATGACGAAACCAGAAGGCAGAATGACGAACGAATGACGAAGCCGGAACGACCCATGCGAAGGGAAGCGCGGCGTATCAATGACGAATGCCGCCCGAACTTGCGACTACACTGTTTGGAATAATTCGTCATTCGGGTTTCGTCATTTCTTCTCCGGCACCGGGTCATCGCCCTGTCCGCCCCAGGGGTGGCAGCGGCCGATGCGGCACAGGCCCAGCCAGCCTCCACGCAGCACACCGTGAGTTTCCACCGCCTGAAGAAAATACTCCGAGCAGGTCGGCGTGTAGCGGCATCCGGAGCCGGGACCGCCAATGGCGTGAATGACGGGGGAGAGAAACACTTGGTAGCCGCGGATGAAGATTCGTATGAGCCATTTCATGGGGCGGATGGGGCAGGAGGAGCCTGTTTGAGCAGATTCATGCGCCGTGCCAGCCGCAGCCAGTCATTTTCCAGTTCGGCCAGCGTCGCCTGGGGCGCGCGCCAGCGGGCGATGATCACCATCTGCCAGCCCGGGGCGATCTCCGCACGATGTGCACGGACGATCTCGCGCAGCAGACGGCGGATCCGGTTTCGTACCACGGCATTGCCCAGCTTACCTCCGGTGATGAGGCCAAACTGGAACTCCTCCAGCGCTTCCACACGCAAGGCACCCAGCACCAGAAATTTTCCGGCCTGACTGCTGCCCTGTGACTTCACCCGTGCGAAATCGCACGCGAGTTTCATCCGCAGGTTTGAGGGAAGGCGCATGAGGAGGGGCGCCGCAGCAAAAATCAGGTGTGCTGCTGGGTGTGGCGCTTGAAGTGGATTTCCACGCCCTTCGGCAGGAGACGCTTGCGTCCGGCACGGCGGCGGCGGCGCAGGATGTCACGGCCGTTTGCCGTCTTCGTGCGGGCACGGAAGCCAAACTGCTGTTTGCGCGTGCGTTTGGAGGGTTGGTAGGTCCTGAATGTCTTGGGCATGGGCGTGTGGGGTGGTGAAAATTTTAAAAAATGTCGGCTGAGACCGGACAAATCACGGCCTCCCCTCGAAAAGGGGGCGCGAAACTAGCGGGAGCCGCCCATTTGTCAACGAGGCGATCAAATCGAGCCCAGTTCGTCGTTTCGACCTCGCACATCTCCCTTGCCAATCCAGCAGACTTCTGCTGAAACGGCCCCTTGCCACGCCATGAACGACGCTGATGCCACCCTGCCCGTTGTGCCGCCGACCCCTGCCGGGTCAGGTGGCGGGACGCTGCAAGACAGCACCGCCGAGCGCTTGCTGCGTCTGGCCGAGACCCCGAGAAGGCTCTGGCAGCCACCGGCGATCGCAATCATCCAGCGTTTGCTCCCACAGTACGAAATCAGCGCCCTGCTCGGTCGTGGCGGCATGGGCGCGGTTTACAAAGGGGTGCAAAAGTCCCTGGACCGCGCTGTCGCCATCAAAATCCTGCCACCTGAAGTCCAGCACGGCGATCCTTCATTCGCCGAACGCTTCAAGCGCGAGTCGAAGGCGATGGCCAAGCTCGGCCATCCCAACATTGTGCCTGTTTACGATGCCGGTGAAACGGCCGACGGCCTGCTCTACTATGTAATGGAGTTCATCCAAGGCACCGATCTCGCGCACATCATGCGCACGGAGCATGTGCTGCCACCAAAAAAAGCCGGAGCCATCATCTCCCAAGTCTGTGACGCGCTGGAGTTCGCTCACAAGCACGGCATCATCCACCGCGACATCAAGCCCTCCAACGTCATCGTGGACGAGCATGGCCGCGTGCTCGTGGCGGATTTTGGCCTCGCCAAAACGCTCCATGGCGATGCGCAGGCAGACAACGCGATGACCCTGACCGGCCTGGCAATGGGCACGCCCTTCTACATGGCCCCCGAGCAGGCCATTGGCAGGGAGGTGGACCACCGCGCCGACATTTATAGCCTCGGTGCCCTGTTTTACGAAATGCTCACCGGCGCGCCGCCGCAAGGTGCGCTGCGGCCACCCAGTTCCAGCCTCGACCTCGACCAGCGCCTCGACGGCGTGGTGCTCAAGGCGCTCGCCACCGACCCCGCGCAGCGGTATCAGCGTGTCTCGGAGGTCAAATCCGCCGTCTCGGACATCATGGCGCATCCCATGTCGTTACCTCGCAAGAGCAATGGCCCATGGTCGGCTCTCGCCGTGACCGCCCTGCTCGCAGTCGGTGCCTGGATCACTCGTGAGCGTTGGGTGGCCCCGGGAAAGTCACCCGTTTCGCCGCCGCTGGCTGCCAAACCCGCCCGGCTGCCGCCCAATGCTCCTGCGCCGCCGTCTGCGGTCGCCCCGTTTTCCCCGTTGGCCGCCAGGCAGCATCAAGACCGCTGGTCAGAACATCTGGGCATCCCGGTCACGTCCACCAGCACCATCGGCATGAAACTGGCCCTCATCCCACCGGGTGAGTTTGAAATGGGGGCCGATGGTGCTGCCAATCCCAACGAAAAACCACGTCACACTGTCGTCATCACCCGGCCCTTTCTCATGGGCGTGTATGAAGTCACCCTGCACGAATACGAACGAGTCATGGGCGTCAACCCGGCGGCAGACGATCCCAAATTCAACGGCCCGAAACTACCCGCCAGCAATCTGATATGGGAGGAGGCTGCTAAATTTTGCGAAAAACTCAGCCTCATGGACAAACGCAAAGTGCGGCTGCCCACCGAGGCTGAGTGGGAGTATGCATGCCGCGCCGGCTCCGCCTCCACCTGGTCCTATGGGAATACCGTCGAAGTTCTTGGAGACTACGCATGGACATCTGAAAATTCGGGAGAAGTCTCGCATCCCGTTGGCGAAAAACTGCCCAACCCCTTCGGCCTCTACGACATGCACGGCAACGTCTGGGAGTTCTGCTCTGATTGGTCCGGCCTGTATGCGCCGGGAAAACAAACTGATCCGCAGGGACCTGTAAGCGGACCGTATCGTGCCTTCCGGGGTGGCAGTTGGTTTTTCCCTTGGCGGGAGAGTCACAGCTCCAACCGTCCAGACCGCCAGTTTCCCGCATTCGGCCCCAATCTCGGTTTTCGCATCGTGTGCGAGATCGAATAAACCTGCCATCATTACCGCATCCGCCCATGAAGCTCGCCCTCCTTCTCAGCACCCTCCTTTTTCCCAGCCTTGCCGCCGCGGAAACACCTGCGGCACTCCCTCTTTGGCCAGCAGGCGCTCCCGGCTCCGAATCCCGTGCCGCCGAGCCTGAAAAAGCCGAAGGCAGCAACGTGGTCAACATTCACAACCCCAGCATCACCCCTTTCGTCCCCACAGCGGATAAAAGCACCGGCACCGCAGTCATCATCTGCCCCGGCGGCGGTCATTCCAAGCTCTGCCTCGGACATGAGGGTTACGCTTTGGCCCAATGGTTCCGAGACCGTGGCGTCGCCGCCTTCGTGCTGAAATACCGCCTCGCCCGCGAAAAAGGCAGCACCTACACCATTCAAGACCACGCCATGGCCGACGCACGACGCGCCATCCGCACCGTT
>DAORHS010000061.1:0-11681 GCA_035438165.1 Prosthecobacter sp. | reverse complement strand
CAACCGCCGTCATGTGCTCGCTTTCCAGGATGACAACGGGCGCCCCGTCGAATTCTCCTGGGTCAACAATCCCATCAGCGGCACCGAGTTCCGCTGGCGCTGCGTCCTGGTGAACGAGTACCAGAGCATCATGTTCAACATGCCCGGCTCGCTCACACAAGGCATCCGCTGGATCGGCGGCGTCATGACCAACTGGACCCTCAAACGCCGTGCCGCCGGTGGCACCAATCCCAGCCGCCTGGTCTTCTCCAGCGACAGCGATCCCACCGTCCCCGCCGCCACCAACAGCGGCCCCGCCTTCGCCACCTTTCTGCCGCGGGATGCGTGGCTTGAGTCCTACTTCCTCCCTGTCGCACCGCCATGAAGAACACCCGACAGCAGAGTTTGCCGTGGTTTGCAGTGGTTGACCGTTGTTTGCGATGGTTTGCCAAACAACCGCAAACAACCGCAAACAACCGCAAACAACCGTCAACCGCGCGAAGCGCGCGCGGCTACACCCTCATCGAGGTGCTCGCCGCCGGTGCCATCGTCTCCATCGGCACCACCGCCATGGTCAGCCTGTCCTCCACGCTCATGCTGCAGGAGGAACTCGCCACCCGCGTCGCCATCACCCGCAACTATCAGGAAAACATGGTGCGCCTCTGGCAGCTCGGCCTTTCCACGGTGCAGATCACTGCCCTCATGCCCGCGCAGACGCAGAACGCCGTGTTGCAGCAGGCCATTTTTGGCAACCCCGTGATCGTCGAGAACGGGGACACCACCGTCGATGGCATTGTCATGGAGTCCGCGCTCTGCACCGCGGTCGTGAACAGCTCCCAGAATCCCGCCGCCGAGACGGCCGGCGCCTCCTTCACTCTCACCGCCTTCCGTCCGCGTCTCATCACCGAACTCCGCCCGCCTCCTCCGTGAATCTGAAATTTCAAATGTGAAATCTCAAATCCCCTTCGCGCCATGCTCAAAAAAGTCAAAATCACCAACGTCCACTCCGGGAAATCCTGCGACGCCCTCGTGGACACGGACACCGATGAAAAGGCCCTCATCGGCGCCGGTGTCGCGCCCAATGAAACGACTTCAATTCAGACCATCACCGGGCTCGATGAAAAGCTGCAACGCCTGACCAGCCCCAAGCCCAACACCGATGACAGCGCCGCCTTCTTCTCCGGCCTCGGCCGCTGTCTTGAGCGCAACATCACTCTCACCAAAAGCCTCCTGCTCCAGACCAACCGCGTCAAATCACCCGTTTACAAGGGCATGATCGCCGAGGTCGTCCACGCCATCTCGGTGGGGGACAAATTCAGCGACGCCATTGCCAAATACCCCAAGCTCTTCCCGGATGACATGCTCTCCCTCATCATCGCGGGTGAGGAGGCCGGCCAGCTCCCCAAGGTCTGCAAACGTATCGCGGTCGCGCAGAAGAAGTCCTCCAAGGTCATCAAGAAGCTCAAGGGCGGCCTTATCTATCCTGCGGTCGTCATCGTGCTCGGCGTCGTTGTCGTCATCGTCATGAGCTTCACGCTCGTGCCCGCCATGGCCAAGCTCTTCACCTCGTTCAAGACCGAGCTGCCCATGGGCACGAAGATCCTCATCGCCCTTTCCGACCTCTTCATACACAAGCCCTACATGGCCATCGCGCCGTTCATCGGCCTGTACTTCTTCTTTTCCAACTGGGGAAAAATCAGCTCGCTCCGGCCCATGCAGGACCTCTTTCTCAAAGTCCCCGTCGTCGGTGTTCTGGTGCGCAAATCCGCCGCCGCCACCGGCTTCCGCACGCTCTCGATGCTCACCGAGTCGAATGTGCGCCTCTCCAGCGCGCTCGACATCACCGCCCAGGCAAGCTGGCACTACCACTACAAGGAGCTCTTCGTCCGACTGCGCGAGCACATCGCCGTCGGCCGCACCCTGCATGAGGCCTTCCTCATGGAGTCCCACTGGCTCGGCCCCGACGCCCGCAATCTCTGCGGCCTCATCGAACTCGCCTCCGAAACCGGCTCCGGCACTGAAATGCTCGCCGAGATCGCCGACGACTACGAGGAGGAGCTCGACAACCTCGCCGCCACGCTCGACAAGATGATCGAACCTCTCACCATGCTCATTCTCGGCATCATGGTCGGCTTCCTCATCTACGCCATCTACGGCCCCATGTTCAGCCTCGGCGACGTCATCTTGAAGAAGAAGTAGGGTGCCGGACTCACGTCCCGAAGCTTTTCTTCCAGCTTTATGGCAGTCATGTCATCTGAATGATGACGCACACGCGTCATCATCGACAATTCTGTTTACCATCTCCCCTGCCGCGGCAAAATCGATCCCATGAAGCCCCCCCGCACTGTTGGGACTCGACAGAATTATTCTCATCCACTCATTTACCCAACTCCATCGTGCCTTCGCGATGACCATGAAGACGGCAACCATCCTTATCGCTGTCGTTCGATGTTCAGTATATTGAGGGAGATTCTGGTCCAGTAGTTGTCCGAGAGCATCATGTTCTCCTTGGTCGGGATGGCGAGGGCTTGGCTATTCGGATTTCCCGGAAACTGGAGCCATGAAAATCAGCCTCAACGACCAACGAATGGCGAGCAAGACTCTGGAGCAAACTGCCACGGCTCCGTGCCGGAGGTGCCTCATTTCAATTCCAGTATCATCCGCCGATTCGACGCCCCCCGCCACACCGGTCGGTACAGCTCCGAGTCGGGATCACGCCAGCGCCCACGCCCACGTTTGACATCCGCCGGGTAGATCAACGGCTTCAAGAGCTCCCATTCTGCCTCACTGAGGTCGGTGTCGTAGCCTGCGGGCCGGCAGGTTTTTGCGGCCATCGGCAATCCTGCATCCGTTCTTTTTCCACTCCAAAACCACTCTCAATAAACATCCCGTCGATACCGCTTCGCGTCCTTCATCGCCTGGACGTAGGAGACGGCTTCTTCGGGTGTTTTGCCGCCTTCTTTTTCGATGATGGTGTGCAGGGCCTTGTCCACGTCATTGGCCATGCGTGAGGCGTCGCCGCAGACGTAGAAGATCGCGCCTTGCTCCAGCCAGTCCCAGAGTTCGGCGCTGGCTTCGAGCATCTTGTGCTGAACGTAGATCTTCTCGGCCTGATCGCGGCTCCAGGCGGTGCTGAGCTTCGTGAGCGTGCCGTCGGCGAGATAGGCTTCGAACTCGTCCTTGTAGAAGAAGCAGGACTTGGCGCTGACCTCGCCGAAGAAGAGCCACGCCTTGCCCTTGGCGTTCGTGGCTTTGCGTTCCTCAAGGAATGCGCGGAATGGCGCGATGCCGGTGCCGGGGCCGCACATGATGATGGGTGTTTCCTCCTGCGGCTCGGGCAGACGGAAGCCTTTGCCGTGATTCACAAAGCACGGGATCAGCGTCTCGTTCGGCGTCACGCGCTCGGCGAGGAACGATGAGCACACGCCGGCGCGGGCGCGGTCATGGCTGGTGTAGCGTACCGTGGCGACGGTGAGATGCACTTCATCGGGATGCGCCTTCTGGCTGCTGCTGATCGAGTAGAGGCGGATGTTCAGCTTCTTCTGTGTCAGCATGAACTCCTCCGGCGTGAATTTTGCCGTCGGGTTTTCGAGCAGCAGGTCGATCACGAAGCGTCCCCACAGGTAATTCTTGAGCTCTTCCTTCTTCTCCGGCTGCGAAAGCTCCGCCAGCGGTGTGTTGCCTCCGGTCTTTTCGACGATGGCCTTGATCAATTTGTTGTCGATCTCCGTGATGAGCGCGCCTTCGATCAAAGCCTGTCGAATCGGCACCTCGGCGGCAGTTTTCGGATGCTTCACGATTTCTGTGCCCGAAAAGCCAAGCGCGACAAGCGTGTCATCGACCAGCGCAGGATCATTCGTGGGCTGCACGGCCAGCGAATCGCCCGGCGTGTATTCGAGGCCGGAACCGGCGAGGTCGATTTCGTAATGCGCAGTGTGCTTGGGCGCATCCGGGCCGGAAAGATTGAACATGCGCTTCACTTTCGCGATGCAGGGGTTCTTGACGTTGTAAACGGGTTTTCCGGCTTCGGGTGTGCTCATGATGGTTGGTTGGCGAAATCGCGCGAGACTAGGGAAGCCGGTCTGAATTGTCAAACCAGCCCTGCGTCAGGCGGCGAGTATCAACATCGCCTTCGCCCCCGGTCCGCTTTCAAGATTTGCCAGTTCCACGCTGCCACCGTGCAGTTCCGCGACTTCCTTGACGAAGCAGAGGCCGAGCCCCGTGCTCTTTTTCCCAGTGTCAGGCCGCGGCAGCGAGTAAAAGCGCTCGAAGACTCGCTGGCGGGCATAATCAGGAATGCCGGGACCGCGATCTTCGATCTCGATCACCACTTTCGAGTCGAAGCGGTAGCCGCGGACGATGATCGCGCTGCCTTTCGGGGCAAATTCGATGGCGTTTTGGATGAGATTGCTCAAGGCCAGCTCGATGAGCCACGGATCGCCCTGAATCACGAGATCGCCGGTCAATTCGCGTTGGAGGCTGACTTCACGGCCAGCAGCGATGAGCGCATGATGATCCCAGGCGCGGTCGATCATCTCGCCCAGATTCACGGACTCGCGATTTTCGAGTGTCTTCTGTTTTTCGAGCGCGGCGAGATGCAGCAGGCGTTCCAGCAGGTCGCGCAATCTCCCGGCCTCGGATCGGATGTTTTGCAGAAAGCGGGCGCGCTTCGGCTCCGGCACATCTCCTTGAAGAATTTCCGAGGCACCGAGAATGGCGGCCACGGGGCTTTTCAGCTCGTGCGTGAGGCTCTGGACGTAGTTCTCGACGTATTCACGGCCTTCGAGCGCATCGCGCATGTCTTCGAGCGCCTTGGCCAGCGTCTTCATCTGGTGTCCCGGCATGTGCGGCGAAGTCGAGCGCTCTCCACGGCTCACGGCCAGCGCATGCTGTGTCAGCACCTCCAGCGGCCGCGTGGCCCAGCGTGCGGCGAGGTAAATGCCCAGCAGCATCAGCACGACCGTGGTACCGATGGACCACTTCAACCAACGCTCCGTCTCCCACACAAAGGCCAGCACGCCGCGCTGTGGCTTGGCGACGCTGAGCATGCCGATGGTCCGACCGTTCTGCCGAATGGGCGCGCCGACATACATCACGATGGAAAGCGGATCATATTCGCTCGTGCGCGAGGAGCGTGCACCGTATTCGCCCATCAGGGTGAGGTTCACATCGCGATGATTGGAGATCGTTCCGGGTTTTTCGATGCCGGCGGAGTCGAATAGCACACGCCCCTGCGCATCGGTGACATAGACCTGCATGTCCACCTGCGTCTTGGTGCGATTGTAGATCTGCGCGTTGAGCTGGCGCTGTTGCGCGGCGCGGATGGCCTTTTCGACGGCCTGCGGCTCCAGAACGCCATTCTTCGCGTCGGCGGCGAGAATTTCGGCCAGGATGTTCGCCACATCGACCATCGGCTCCTCCACCGCCTCGAAATACTGCCGCTCCACGCGATGAATGAGCTGCGAGAACAGCACAAACAGCCCCACGCTGGCTACGAGCGCGAAACCGAGAAGGAAACGTGCGGTCAGGCTCATGCGTCAGGCCAGGTTTCGAGCAACGAGTAACCCATACCGCGATGGGTGACGATGGGATCAATGGCCGACCGCACACTGCGCATTCGGGAACGCAGCGTCTTGATGTGCGTGTCCACGGTGCGCTCCATGGAGGCGTCCGGCTCCTCGGAAGCGTGGTCCATCAGCTGTTCGCGGCTGAAGACGCGGCCCGGATGCGCGGCGAAGGCCTTCAGCATGCGGAATTCGTAGCGGGAGAGGTTCAGCGACGTGCCGAAGTAGATGGCCTGGCAGCGCACTTCATCAATGACCAGCGGGATGGACGAGTCGTGGCCGTTGGGTGGCAGCGGCGTGGCCGAGACGCGCCGCAGGATGGCGCGGACGCGGGCGACGAGTTCACGCGGGCTGAAGGGCTTCACGACGTAGTCGTCTCCGCCGATCTCCAGCCCCACCACACGATCCACTTCGCTGGATCGTGCGGTGAGGAAGAGGATCGGCAGCGACTTCGTCTTACGGATCGCTTTGCACACCTCAAAGCCCGTCATGTCCGGCAGGCCGACATCGAGGATGACAAGGTCGAAGGTCTGCGACGTCATCTGATCGAGTGCCTCACGGCCGGTGGCGGCCGTCGAGACCGCGAAGCCGTCCGCTTCGAGGGCATAGACCACGTTTTCGCAGATGGAGGGTTCGTCTTCGACAACAAGGATGCGGGTGGGCATGGCAACGGCTGATTTTGACAGGATTAACAGGACTGGGAAAGGATTAACAGGAATTGATGAGCTTCTGAATCATGTGAATCCAGCGTAAATCCTGTCAATCCTGTCGATGAAGTGCAGTTCACGCCAGACGCGGCGAAACCGCGCCGAGTTTCTGACTCCAGTCCACTTTGGCGGTCAGCGCCATCAAAACGCCGAGGGTGACGATGCCGCCAACGGTGAGCGTGAGTCCGGTGAGGCCTTTGAAGAAGAAGCTGTAGCTGAAGAGCACCATGTAGGCGGACTGGGCGACCACGGCGACGCGGAACAGAAACTCGCCCGCAGCTGCACGAAGATAACCGCAGACCAGCAGCAGCGAGCAAGCGGCAGCAATGACAAAGCTCAGATGCACGGGGAAGACATCGAGCATGTAGGAGAACAGCAGCGGGAAGGCGAAGAACCCGGCGGCGAGGAATAAGTAGTTCACCGGGTGCAGCGACATGCCGCGCGAGATGACGGTGATGATGATGACCGTGAAGAACAACAGCATCGAGAGCGGCGCGTAGAAGGAGATCTGAGCGGCCACGGGGCCGGCATTGAGTTCACGCGGCATTTCCATGCCAATGCCGGGCGCGGAGATGGCGTCTTCGTATTTCCAGACGAGTTGCATGCCCTTCTCAAGCTGTTCACGGTCCGTGGGCGAGCTGATGGGGAAGTTTACGTCCGTGAAGTCGGTGTTCATCGTGAGCATGAAGTCGCGGATGCGGCTGGCATCGGCAAAGGCGTAGCGCCAGTGGTCCATGCCTCGGCATTCGTAGCTGACGACGATGGGAATGCTCTCGCCGGGAGCGAGTTGCACGCTATCGGTGATCACGCCCTGTTCCGGTGCGGCGATGGAATCGCGTGCATTGCCACCCTCACCCAGGGTGAACTTGATCTTGTCCAGCAAGGCTCCCGAACTGGGCAGCTCGAAGTCGATGTCGAATTTTTGCGTGATGGCGGTGCTGTTGGTGAAGGTGAAGTGGCCTTCAAAAGTCGCGCCATAGGTGCGATGCCAGAGGAGGCCCATCTTCACTGGCTGATAGGAAAGCTGCACCTTCACATCGCTCTTCGCCGGTTGCAGCGACACGCGGGAGCCGCTGGATGATGTGTAGCGTGCCGATGGATGTTTTTGCAGTAGCGGCGGCCCCCAGCGTCCGCTGACGCTGTCGCCGGTCTGATAGGAGACGTGGCTGGTGCGCTGGGTGATGACGGCTCCGAGCAGCCACCAGGCGATGCTGGTGCAGACAAAGATGACGGCGATGACGATGAGGTGAGACAGTTTCATAAGTTCCAAGTTCCAAGTTTCAGGTTTAAAGTTTCAAGTTGAGGTTAGTTGGTGGTGCGTTTGCGGTAGGTGATGCGGGCCTGGGGTTGTTGATCGCGGCAGAGGGATTTGCGAAGGTGGAGACCGGGCTGGGTGGGTTTGTCGGTGATGGGATCGACGTTGCCGGTGAAGCTGAGGTCGTAGCCGGTGGGGAGTTGCACGTTCCAGTCGATCTGCTTCGCAAAGAGCGGTGTTTGCGGCAGGGCGAGGTCAAGTTCGCCTTCAGCGGCCTGCAAGGCGGTGAGGGTGGAGGTGAAGGAGAGCTTCACCTCGGACTCGCCTCCGTCAGTAGCGGGATCATCGAGTGGGATCTCGATGCGATTGGTCTCGCCAGCCGTGGGGCGCACGGGCTCGCCATTGACGTGGCACTGGAGGAGTTTGGCGGCTTCGGGAAGCTGAAGGATCAACTTCACCGGCTCGTCGTGACGCACGATGATCGCGCCTTCGGTGAGCACGGAGCCGTCGCGCACGACTTGAGTCGTGTAAGTGGCGGTGGAGATGATGGCGTCGTCGGTGGAACCGGTGATGGGTGATTGCGCGGCTTTGCGGGCATCCTCGATGGTGAGCGTGACCTCTCCGCCAGTGGCTGGAAGGGCATGCGTGCCGGCCTGGGTGATTGTTTTCGTCGTGGAGCCGTGTTGGAGACGCAGAACCTTGTTTTCCGGAAGCTCCTGGACTTCCAGCGCAGCGACGGGCGAGGCGGCAAGATGAAGCGCGGTCCCATGCCCTTCACTGGCGAGCGGAAAGGTGAGCTTCAGCGTTTGTGCGCCGGTTTGATCGGTGACGAGGCAGAGGTGCTCGTCATTGATGACCAGGCGGGCATCCTTCGGCTCCACCGAGATCGCGCCCGATCCCGCCCCGGCGATCGGAATCGCATGCCAGCCAGCGTCGAAGCTCTCGACTTGCATCTCGGCGATGATCGCACCTGCCTTCGCATCGAGCCGATACAGGCTGGAGACCAGCGCGGCGGAAACCGGCGATTTTGGTTTTGCCTCGGACACCGATTCCTTCGGCAGCGTGGCGGCGACGAGGCGCTTCAGCTCGCCGTAGGTGATGCGAACCTCGCTTTCATCAAGCGTGGTGGTGGTGATGCGTGGTTGGTTTTGAGCCAGAAGGGATCCGGCTCCGAGCAGGAGGATGAGGAGTGGTTTCATCGACGCCCAAGCTCAAAAGCGGCGTGAAACCTTGATGAAGCGGGGATGAAATGGGGGTGAAAACGCGGTTCACATCGAAGGCGTGGCGGAACGCGTTGCAGCCGCTGCTGGTGAGTGCGGTGTTTGGCGGAGCGCTGGGTTTGCTTCCCGGTCTTGATGCGCTGGACCCAGGGCGGCACTCGCCAAGGCTCGCTTGCCCTGGGCTAAGTTTCGCAGCCCCGTTGGGGCTGAGTGAGACACATTGCCATAGGTCGGGTGTGTGCTGTGTTGATGATCTGTTAAAGAACAAGACTCGCTTCACAGCACCGCCCGAAGGTTTGAATGCGTCGGGGCTTTTGCGAGCGCCAACCGACGGGCGGGCTAAAGCCACACCCGTCCTGCTTCACAAAGCGGCGTGGCAGCAGCTTGGGATCTCCTCGCTGCCGAAGTCGAGGGTGCCGCGGAGGCGCCAAGCCATGATGAGAGCAGCGGTGAGGGCGAGAGTGCGCTGGATTTTGCGCATGGTCTGCGGCTGCACTTTGCCACCGATAAGATGGAGCTGGGTTTGGGCGATCCAGAGGAGCGGGAGCGTGCCGAGGCCGAAGGCGAAGGCGAATTCGGCACCTTTGAGGACGGAACCATTCGCCATGGCGAGGGCGAACATGAGATAGAGAGGACCGCAGGGCAGCAGCGGGGTGGCGAAGCCGAGGAGGCCGGCGCGTGCGGCTCCGGACATGCGAAAGGCGGCCATTTGGATGCGACGTACACCGGCGCGCAGAAACTGCGGCTTGGGCAGATAGGTTTCCAAGCCCATGCCAACGATGGCGAAGGCGATGACGAGCAGCCAGGGCAGCACGATGCCCGCACCGTGTTGGAAGAACTTCAGCGGCATGATGCCGATCAGGCCGGCGATGGAACCGACGAGCGCATACGAGGCCAGTCGTCCGGCGTGATAGAGACCAGTGTCGCGCATGAAGCTGGACTCGCCGGGCTTGGAAGAGACCGCCCAGGAGCACGACAGCGGGCCGCACATCGCAACGCAGTGGACACTGGTGACGAGTCCAGCCAGAAAGGCGGCGGCGCTGGTGTCAATGGCCTGCATGGACGCTGTGTGTGACGATCGGGATTTCAGGTGGCGCGTTCCTGATCGCGAGGGAGATGAAGAACACCCACCATGCGACGAATCCGGTGAAGGCGACGGCCACGAAAATCCAAGGGCGGGTGGAAATGCATTTCGGGATCATGAGCATCAATGGATGAAGTCTTTGGCGTTGAGAGACGAGGCGGGCGAGGCCTGCGGATCGGGTCCGAGGTATTCCATGACACGGGTCTCGCTGGCGTCACCGCGAACGGTGTCGGTGACCTTGATGGTGAACTTGTAGCGCTCCTGGTAGTCGGCTTTTGGCAGTGTGAGCACGATGGTTTTCAAATCCTCCCCCATGGCGGGAAGCGTGATCGTTTGATCCATGCCGATGATTTCCAGCGATGGCGGCACCTTGCCGACCAGTTCGATCTTGTAGGTGGATCCGGCGTTGCGCTTGTTGATGACGCGGAGCTGAAACTGATTTCGGATGATGCCGTTGTCCACGTAGAACGAGGCGCCGCCCATGCGCACGACACTGGCGCGCAGCGGCGAGATGCGCGTGAGGGCAAAGCTGAAGGCGACGGCCCCGACGAGCAGCATGACGGTGTAGAAGATCGTCCGGGGACGAATGAGCCGCGTTTTGCCGCCCTGAAGGCCGGTGTAGGAATCGTAGCGCACGAGGCCCTTCGGGCGCTTGAGCTTCGCCATGATGTCGTCGCAGGCATCCACACACGCGGCGCAGCCGATGCACTCAAGCTGGAGGCCGTTGCGAATGTCGATGCCCGTGGGGCAGACCTGCACGCAGCGGCGGCAGTCGATGCAGTCACCGGCAGGTTTTTCGACGGTGGCCTTTCCTCGCGGCTCACCACGTTTTTTGTCGTAGCCGATGACGACGGAGTTGTCGTCGGTCAGAGCGGATTGCAGGCGGCCATAGGGGCAAAGAATGATGCAAAACTGCTCGCGGAACCAGCTGAACGAGAAATACAATGCGCTGGTGAGGAAGAGCACCACGCCGAAGGCCTTCGCGTGATGCGCGGGCGAGTGCTGCATCATCTCATACAGCGACTTGATCGAAACGAAGTAACTGAGGAAGATGTGGGCGATGACGGCGGAGATCAGGATGAAAATCCCGTGTTTGAAGAAACGGCGGGCGATCTTCGAGGCCGTCCACGGTGCGTCTTCGAGCTGGCGGCGTGCGGCACCGTCCCCGTCGATCCATCGTTCCACACGGCGGTAGAGCTGCTCCATGAACACCGTGTAGGGGCAGGTCCAGCCGCACCAGATGCGGCCGAAGAGCGACGTGACGTAGAAGAGTGAAAAGGCGAGGCCGGTGACGAGGAAGAAGCCGATCCAGAGATCCTGCGTGGCGAGCGTGAGACCGAAGAAATGGAAGCGACGCTCCTGAACGTCGAGAAAGACGGCCGGGAAGCCGTTCACCGGAATCCACGGCAGCGCGATGTAGATAACCAGCAGCGCCAGTGCTGCGACCCGCCTCCAGGTGGTAAAGCGACCATGCACATCCGACGGGTGAACAAATTTGCGCGAACCGTCGGCGTGGATGGTGGAAAGGGAATCGAGTGTGGGGGTGCTGGGTTTCATTTCCGTGCCTGGCGCGTCAGGCGGATGCTGTCCGAATTATTTCTTCAAAGGTGAGTCCGCGGAGAGCGTGATGGGCTCGCCCTTCTTGTGCTTGCTGAGAACGAAGGCGACGACTTCAACCACACGATTCAGGCCGAGCTGCGGTTCCCATGGCGGCATGCCCTTGGTGAGATCAGGCGCGCCTTTGCGGACGATGCTGAGAACTTGCAACGGATTGCCGCCGTGCTTCCACTCGGTGTCGTTGAGCGGCTGGCCTGGAAGCTTGACGCCGTTGATGTGGGCCGAGAGGTCCGGTGCATGGCAGGCGACGCAGGT
>DAORHS010000060.1:0-11746 GCA_035438165.1 Prosthecobacter sp. | reverse complement strand
CAGGCGATGTATTGCTGCCCGTAGTTCCAGGTACCTTCGCGTTCGATGCCGGGTGGCAGGAAGGCGTCGTTCCAGCGCTTGAACTTCACACCATCGCGGCTCGCCATGAACAGCCCCTCGGTGATCGCAGTGCCATAGCGTTGGTTCGCCTTGGCACGCCATTCGCGGTGCTCCAGTTCCGGCAGCGCCTTCATGGAGGGCGACCAGCCGCGTTCGACATAGCGGGTGGGAAAACCGAGCAGCAACTGCGGTGCACGATGATACGGCTTCACCTGATTCGTGTAGAGCTGCTCGCTGGGAGAATCTGTGTAGCTCAAATCGTGCTGATTCTCCCAATGCAGGAAGTCCTTCGACGTGGCGGTGCGGATGGCGCGATCACCCGAGGGCTTCCAGTTCTTCTCATCGGTCGTGCCGCCGGTGAAATAGCGCCAGTAGGCACGATACACGCCGCTGTTTGCATCCCAGAAGGCGAGATTTTGCGAATCGAAGGCGCCATCGGTGATCACCGGCGTCTCCTGCATCGGCGACCAGTGCAAACCGTCCGCGGATTGCATGGCGAGCAGGCCTTTGGGCGAACCCGAGCGCACAATGGCCTTGTAGCGCGCTTCTGGCTTCGCAGCGGGATTGTCGTCCTTGAAGATCGCGATGTGGCCGGGGTCGGGATTCGCCGCGCCCATCTTTCCGGGGGCGAGGACGATGTTGTTCGCCTTCGTGCCTTTGAACTCGTGCAGGCCCAGCTCCGGCTTGCGCCAATGAATGCCGTCATCGCTCTCCGCGTAGCAAGTGAAGAGCGGATGCTCGCCGGTGTTCACTTTTCCCGGTGGCGTGACGGTGAGCTGCCACGCCTTGTAATACATGCGGTATTTGTCTCCATCCTTGAAAACGCTGTGATAACCCGTGCCGCTGCCCTCCCACGGTGCATCATGCGTGATCGCGATCTCCTTCGCCTGCGGATGATGCAATCGCTGCTCAGCCTTGCCGGTCATCTTCTCGATCAAGAAGTCATCGACGAACAACTCACGTCGAGAACCAATGTCGATGACGTCAGCGGAAGCGGAAGAAAGGGCCAAGAGAACAAAGAAGAACGGCTTCATGACAGAACTACGCAGCCGGATGGTCAAATAATCGCTGGTTGGACAAACAGACCAGAGGCCGGAACAATCACCGATGGTAAAATAATGGCGGGTAAAATGATGTTCTGAAGGATTTCAGCTTCCCCATCATTTTACCCTTCATCATTCTACCAGACACATGCCCGCCGTTTCCAGCACTGCTGGGAATGGCTTCATGCCAGACACTACGTGTGCGCTGAAAGTGTCTTTGCGCGAAGGCGTAGAGTTAGCCATGAAACGTTTTGTTCTTCTTCTGGTCGTGTGCGCCATGCCTTGTCTCGCCACGGATAGCTTTCATCTCGCGGAGGGTGGTCGGGTGCTAGCACCTATTTTGATCTCGCCCGAAGCATCGGAGCAAACGAAGGCTGTCGCGACGGAATTGGCGGCGTATTTGAGGCGGATTACCGGTGCGGAGTTTGAGGTGAAAGCGGGAGCGGAGCAAAAAGGGGGAATCTTTTTGGCCGTGAAGGACACGTTTCCCATTCGCAACACTTACGATGGTCGCGAAGCCTACTCGATCGTGACCGATGAAGATGGCGTTCACCTCACGGGAGCGACCGACATGGCCGTTTCCCATGCCGCGTTCGCGTTCTTGGAGGAGCTCGGCTGCCGCTGGTTCTTCCCAGCAAAGGAATGGGAGGTCATTCCAAACAAGCCGAGTCTTTTCGCCATTGGTCGCAGCCGCGAACCCGGCGAAGACTCACGCCCCAAAATCCTCGCGCGGCGCATCTGGTATGGCTACGGGCCGTTCCCGGACGACAAGAAGCATCCGCTCGGCGGCTCGTGCGCGAAGGACTACGAGAACTGGGCGCGGCACAACCGCATGGCGTCGTCGTTTCAAGTGTATGCCGGTCACTCGTGGCAGACGATCATCGCGATCAACAAGGCGGAGTTCGACGCGCACCCGGAATACCTGGCGCTGGTGAAGGATAAGCGTGAGGGGCCGCAGATGTGTGTGAGCAACCCGGCGGTGAAAGAGTGCGCGGTGAAGTGGTGTCTCGATTTCTTCGCGAAGAATCCCGGCCGCGAGATGGTCTCGCTTGATTGCTCGGATGGCAGCGGCCACTGCGAGTGTGCGGAGTGCGCGAAGCTCGGCAGCGTCAGCAACCGCGTCTTTGGCCTCGCCAATCACGCGGCGAAGATCATCAGGAAAAAGCATCCAGGCAAAATGATCGGCTTGCTGGCCTACAATGATCACAGCGAGCCGCCGGATTTCGCGCTGGAGCCGAATGTGTATGTGCAGCTCACCATGGGCTTCATTCGAGGGCGCTACAGCTTCGACGAACTGCGCGAGCTGTGGCCGAAGAAGTGCAAGTCGATGGGGTTCTACGATTACTACAGCGTGTGGCTGTGGGACTTCGACAAGCTGCCCGGCGGCAAGGGCGCGTCGCTCGATCACATCCAGGAAAGCATCCGCAAGAATGCCAGCCTCGGCGCTACGAGCCTGGACATGGAGAGCGGCAACAACTGGGGCGTGCACGGCCTGGGCTACTACGTCGCGAACAAGCTCATGTGGAATCCCGACGCCGATGTGAAGGCGATCACCACCGACTTTTACGACAAGGCCTTCGGTCCCGCTTCGGCGACGATGCGCCGCTACTACGAGCGCTGGACGCCCAAAGTGCAGTCGCCGCCCATCATCAGCCGCCAGCTCATCGGCCTGCTGTTTCGTGATCTCGATGAAGCGGCCAAACAAGCCGCCGACCGCCCCGACGTGCTCGCGCGCATCGATCACCTGAAGCACTACCTGCGCTACAACCACCTGCGCTGGCTGCTCGACCACGAAAAGGACAAGGCACGGCAGAAGCAGCTATCGCTCGACATTCTGACCTTTGCCTATCGCACGCGCTACGAATACATGAACCACTGGAACGCCATCCAGACCACCTTCGCGGGCGATGTGGCGAAGAAATTCGAGGAGCCGGGCTGGGCGCGGAACGACAAAACGCCGAAGCCATGGATCAACGCGGGCTTTGTGACCAAAGCGGAGACCGATCAGTGGTTCCGCGAGGGCATGGACTACTTCCAGCCTGCGGAGATCACCGAGATCGCGTTCGATTACTCCAAACTCGCGCCCATCAAGCAGGCCAGCGACAAACCCAAAGCGCACCAGCAGGCGATGCAGCGGGTGGAGCGCTTCGCGATGCAGAGCGATGGCAGCCCGCTCACGCTCGACATCACCGTCGGCACCATCGCGTGGTATCGCGACCGTGCGGACGCGAAATGGAGGCTGGAGGATGCGAACGGCAAAACGATCGCCGAAGGCGTGCAGAAGCTCGATGGCGAGGTGCATACGCTCACGCTGAAGGTGCCGAAAGCAGGCGTGTACTTCTTCGAGTGCAACGACAGCGCCGCAGGCTGGCGCATCACACGAAAACCCGGCGAGTCGCTCACCTGGCTGCCGAAACGCGGACGCAGAACCGTCACGCTGGGCCGGTTCGGCGAGCTGTTCTTTCATGTGCCCGCTGGCACGAAGCAGATCCAGCTTTTCTCCAGCGCTCCGAAGTTCCCGATTCGCGGACCAGACCGCAAAGTCATCGCCGAGGTGACTGCGAACGATGAAGTCGTCACCATTCCCGTGCCCGAAGGCGCGGATGGCAAGGTGTGGAGCTTTGGCCCGACATCGCCCTCCCACATCTGGCTCTTCAACGCGCCCAATTGCTTCGCCGCGTCGCCAGATGCGCTCCTGGTGCCTGAACGGTAAAATAATGAGAGGTAAAATGATGTTCTGAAGGAATCCGGCTTCCCCGATCATTTTACCCTTCATCATTCTACCACTCTGATGAATCCCTCCCGCACCGAAGATCCCACGCCGCAGAGCCACTGCCGTTTTGCGCTGGCGTGGTGCGACATCACCCCGCCTGCGGACATCTACCATCGCATGTGGGGCGCGGCGAAGCATGAGCGGGCCACGGGCGTGCATTGGCCGCTGCGGGCCACCGTGACCGTCTTTGCGCCGATGGAAGGCAGTGCGCGGCAGATCCTGCTCGCGCTCGATCATTGCGTGATGGGAGCCACCGAGCATGCGAATCTCCTCGCGCAGGCTGCTGAGATCGGTGGTGTGGCGAAGGAGGAGATTCTCGTCGTCTTCTCGCACACGCATGGCGCGGGCCTGATGGGGCTGGACCGTGCCAATCTGCCCGGCGGCGACCTCATTCCGCCGTATTTGCAGTCGCTCGGCGAAAAGGCGGGCGCTTTGATCCGCGACGCCATCGCCTCACTGAAGCCCGCAGGCATCGTGTATGGCCGTGGTAGGTGCTCGCTGGCCACGCATCGCGATTTCTGGGACGGGAAGCAGTTCATCTGCGGTCACAATCCCGGCGTGCAGGTGGATGACACCGTCATCGTCGCCCGCGTGACCGATGATGAGGGCCAGATGCTCGCCAGCATCGTGAACTACGCCTGCCACCCCACCACGCTCGCGTGGGAAAACACGCTCATCAGCCCCGACTACATCGGCGCGATGCGCGAGCTCGTCGAACGCGACACCGGCGCTCCCTGTTTGTTCCTGCAAGGTGCCAGCGGCGAACTCGGCCCGCGCGAAGGCTTCGTCGGTGACACTGCCGTGGCGGATCGAAACGGCCGCGAACTCGGTTACGCCGCGCTTTCAGCCCTCACCGCCCTTCCTGCCGCTGGGACGACTTATGTGTATGCCGGCCCCGTCGTCTCCGGTGCCACGCTCGGCTCGTGGAAGCATCAAAGCATCGATCTCGCCGAAAAAGCCACCTGGAAGCTCCAGCGCTGGCACGAGCCGCTGTGCTATCGCCCCGGCCAGCCAACGGTCGAGCAAACCCAGGC
Source organism: Prosthecobacter sp. (assembly GCA_035438165.1). Lineage (GTDB taxonomy): Bacteria > Verrucomicrobiota > Verrucomicrobiia > Verrucomicrobiales > Verrucomicrobiaceae > Prosthecobacter. Next base: position 6,836 of record DAORHS010000060.1, on the reverse strand, counting down.
CGAGCTCGATCAATTCCAAGCCGACGAAGCCACCGCCCGCTCCGCTGGTGATGAAACCCGCGCCGCCGACCTCCGAGCCCTGGCCGAACGCAAAACCCGCCTCCTCCACCGCCTCCACCAGCTCCCGCGCGGCGAAACCTACCCACTCCAAGTCGTCCTCTGGCACCTCGGGGACGCCATCTGGCTCGGCGTCCAAGGCGAAAGCTACTCCCTCCTCCAAACCGAACTCCGCCGCCGCTTCCCCGACAAAATCATCCTCATCGCCACCATCGCCGCCGACTGGGGTGCCAGCTACCTCCCACCCCGCGAGCTTTATGACACCGGCATTTACCAAGAAACCATCGCCGTCGTCGCGGCGGGGAGTTTGGAGCAGTTGATTGAGGTGGTAGCGGAGCGGATCACCAGCCACGAAGTTTCTATCGGCTAGGAAAAGAAGCGCAGGCTGCCCTTGGCTCATCTTGGCCTTGCGCCCGGGCCTGACTGCGCATCATTGCTGGCATGACGATCACTGCGCCAAATGACAGCTTTCCAAGCGAAGAGGAGCTTCGTCCGAGAGTCGATCCCGAAACGGGTATCGACCTCACACTCATTGAAGAGAACTTGCGACTGACTCCGTGGGAGAGGCTGTTGGCCAACGATGACACGATTAACTTCCTCGAAATAGCCCGGACCGCATTAATCCAGAGCCATGCTACAACTTAACCAACTTCTGGCGCGACTGCTCCAGGCGGAGGTTGAGTTTGTCCTGGTTGGCGGACTCGCTGCCGCCATTCACGGCTCATCGTTAAACACCCGAGACGTAGACATCTGCATTCGGCTGTCGGCTGAGAACCTCATGCGTATTCAGGCGGCCGTCGCCGATCTACATCCTGTTCATCGCACGCGTCCCGACATCCCTCTCGCCCTGACACCCGAGGAATGCACGCGCTTCAAGAACCTGTATTTGAAGACCGACCTCGGCATCATTGATTGTCTCGGTGAAGTGCTTGCTGTCGGCGACTATGAGGAAGCCCTGCGCCACAGCATCATTCTAAACCTGCCCATCGGCCAGTGCCGCATTCTCGATCTTGAGACACTCATCAAAGCCAAGGAAGCCATGGGCCGACCGCATGACCTCATCGCCGTGCAGCATCTCAAAGCAGTGCTCTCGCTGACGCCACAGACGCCCCGAGGTGACGGTTGAAACTGCGACCAACACCTCCCCATCTCCTGCCCGGCGACACCATCTGGCTCGGCGTCCAAGGCGAAAGCTACTCCCTCCTCCAAACCGAACTCCGCCGCCGCTTCCCTGACAAAATCATCTTCATCGCCACCATCGCCGCCGACTGGGGGGCCAGCTATCTGCCACCGTGCGAGCTATACGACTCCGGCATCTACCAAGAACCCATCGCCGTCGTCGCAGCGGGGGGGTTGGAGCAGTTGGTCGAGGCAATAACATCCAAGATCTCAGCATGACCTCTTCCGACCCATGGCATCGCGCACATTTCCGATCTCCGTCTGGGAGCCCGTTCTTATTCTATGTCCTATTTGGAGAAATTGACTTGGGGGCTTCTTTGTCAGCCTCAACCTACAACGTCGATGCAGTTCCAGATGAGTTGAGCGTCATGCGATATGATCGTGACCGCCACGCAGACACGATCAGGTCATTCCAAGAGGGCTACCTCTGGGACCAACTCGTTGCCACGCAACCGGCGTTTGCCCAACAAATCGCCGCTCAGTCAAGCTGCGTGATATTAAGAGGCGAATTCCCTGACACCGAATCACTCGGCTACCTGAGGAATGCAGTTGGCTTGATAACACACTTTTTGGATCACGGAGCGGTGTGTGTTTATGATCCCCAAATGTTTGAGTGGTGGACACCTGAGAACTGGCGCGAGCGTATCTTCAAATCTTCGGCTCCGGTCCCGCGACACCACACGGTGATTTTAGCCTCTGAGGACAAAAACGGGACGGAATGGCTTCACACGCGTGGCATGCGCAAGTTTGGGCGACCTGATTTGAGCATTCGCCAAGTCAGTCAGGACTGGCGGGATGGCGCAATTGACCTGTGCAATCGGTTTATCGAGCTCCAAGCATTTGGGGGTGCAATTGATGAGGGGCAGGAGGTCCGAATGCGTTCCGTTCCTCCCGGTCTGCGCTGCTTCCATTCAGGGCATCTTGACGATCCAGACTTCAACAATGTTCATGTCGAGATTCGATAGTTCCTCGTTTCACATCCGACTCCTTTCACAAGCAATCTACTCCATGAAAATCACCGCCATCGAAACGCTTGTCTGCCATGCCCGGATGCGAAACTGGGTGTTCGTCAAAGTCGTCACGGATCAGCCCGGACTCATCGGTTGGGGCGAGGCGACGCTGGAGTGGCACACGCGCAGCATCGTGGGGGCGATCGAGGACATGTCGCATCTGCTCATCGGCGAGGACCCGACGCGCGTGGAATACCTCTGGCAGATGATGTACCGGCAGCACTTCTGGCATGGGCATGGCATCGTGCGGGCGACGGCCATCGCGGGCATCGATCTCGCGCTGTGGGACATCGTGGGCAAAGTCGCCAACATGCCGCTCTCGAAGGTCTTCGGCGGTCCGGTGCGGGATTGGGTGCGCACCTACTGCCACCTCGGCGGCGGGAAGATGGAGGATTTTTATCAAACGCCCGCCGACAACGCGAAACGCTTCGCAGAACTCGCTCAACAAGCCGTGGCGGATGGCTACACGGCCTTCAAAAGCATGGCGGTGCCGAGCACGATGCCGATTGAAGGCATGAAACCCGTCCGCGCCGCCGCCGCCGCCGTCGCGGCCATGCGCGAGGCCGTGGGGCCGGACATCGACATCATGGTCGATTGCCATGCGCGGCCCTCACCGGCGATGGGACTGAAGTTTGGCAAGGCGCTCGATGATTTCGGCCTCTACTTCTTCGAGGAGCCCTGCTGGCCGGAGGCGGTCGATGGTCTGGCGAAGATCAACGCCGCCCTCACCACGCCCGTGGCCAGCGGCGAGCGCGTGACAAACCTGGAGGCCTTTAAAGACATGTTCGAGAAACGCGCCGTCGAGATCTGCCAGCTCGACATCACCCACTGCGGCGGCCTCAGCGCCGCGAAGCGCATCGCCGCGCTCGCGGAGGCACATCGCATCGCTTTGGCACCGCACAATCCCCAGGGCCCCGTCAGCACCGCCGCATCACTGGAGTTCGGTTTCAGCCAGCCGAGCTACATCATCTGCGAAACCGTGCACAACGACGTGCCATGGCGTCAGGACGTGGTCGAAGAAGGCTTCACCATCGAAACACAAGGCCGCATCGTCCGCCCGAACACCAAGCCTGGCCTCGGCATCACCATCAACGAAGCCGAGGTGAAAAAGCATCCCTTCCAGCAAGAGATCGTCCTGCGCGAGTTCAGCCCGGATGGCGCGGTGACGGACTGGTAAAATAATGGAAGCAGATGGATTCAGAACATCATTTTGCGCTTTTCAGGTGCTCAAAGCGAATCTCGTCGAGTTTCAGATTGATCCAGGCAATGCTGAAGAGAGGCGTGATCTGGAGGAGCCGGCTTCAGGTGAGAGCGGGAAATCACCTTGATCAGGCAGAGCAGTCACAACGATGCCGACATCCTCGTTCAAGAGCGCCATTTCATGATGACCGAGACTCGATGAGCCGTTTTTAAGCGGAATAAGATGCCGTGAACTGCTGGTAAGATGAGCGATGGCCTCACGATAAAGTGGCAGGTTCAGCCCAAGGCCAATGTCGTGGGAGAATCCGATCACGCAGTGGCGCAGCCGGGCGTGATCCTCGTCTTTTGGCCATCCAGCTTCGATTGTTTTAAAGCTCTGGCGGATCTCATGCGTGAGTCGTGTGGAAAGGAAGTATCGCTTCATACGCGGCAGACTAAAATTGACGAGACTCCCGTGATGCGTGCCTGTGAGCAGCAGGTAGTTGATCCCCTGGCCTTGGTGAGCTGCCAAGGTTTCCTTCGCTGTTTTTGCCTTGATGATGGTGCTGCCACAAAGCAGCATGTCGATGAAGTAGTCCTTCACATAGTCACGGTGGGTGACCCGAATGCGAACCTCTCGCTGAGCGGGCATGCCATCCTTCGAGCATCGCCCTGCCAGTTCCTTTTTGTAAATGAACTCGTCCAGCAAGCGCCCGAACTGATTGTGGACCGCCATTGAATGGCCACCATCCGCTCGTTTATTTCGTGGTACTCCTGCTGACTGATGCACGCGGTGGGCATGTATGTTGGTAAAATAAATCGGCATCGATCTTGTGGTTGCCGTTCTTGTCCACCTGTTTGAATCCGGCGAGCATGCGGGCTTTGCGATCTTCCATGGCCGGAGGCCTGGGGCGTTCCACTTCCGCCAGTTCGATCTCACCGTTGTTGTTCTTGTCGAGGTTCTTCAGCGCGGTGAAAGCCTTCTGAAGGGCGGGAAGTTCATCGGCGTCGATTTGATGATCTTCATTTTTGCCGAAAGTCTTGAGAACTTCGGCGGCGGCACTGTCGTGAGGTGCGTCGGATTTTTTCGGACGCTTGCCGTCTTTGGCGGCAAACGCGACTGCGGGCAGCAGGACTACCGCAAGCACAAGGGTGTGAAAATGGGGCGTTTTCAAACCCGGTGAAACGTCCGATCCCGGGCAAGGCTGCGAGCGGAATGTACCCGCTCCCATGCTGTTACAGCATCGCCGCCAGATCGGCGGCGAGCTGCTTCGCCTCATGAACCGGGCGATGTGCTTCGCGCTCGACCGGTGGGAGGGAAAGATCGGCTTCGTTGAAGACGCGCACGGCCATGTGAAGCTGGCCGTCTTTAATCCAGGTGTGCGCGCCGACGGGCGTCTGGCAACCGGCGCCGAGGATTTTCAAGAACTCGCGCTCCGCAGTGACGCGTGATTCGGTTTCGGCGTGGTTGAGGGCGTGAACCGCCTGAATCGTGGCTGCATCGTTCGCACGACACTCGATGGCGATGGCCCCCTGGCCGGCGGCGGGGAGAAATTTCACGGGATCAAGCACGAGGCCGTACAGCGTGTGCGTGTCGATGTGAATGCGGCTGAGATTCGCATTGAGCAGGCCGAGGCGCAGCAAGCCGGCTGCGGCGAGCAGGACGGCATCAAGCGCATTCTCACCGAGCACTTTCTTCACGCGCGTGGGCACATTGCCGCGAATCTCGACAATCTGCACATCAGGACGCAGAAACTTGAGCTGCGCGGCACGGCGCACGCTGCTGGTGCCGACACGGGCACCCTGCGGCAGTGTTTCGAGCGTGCAGGGCTGGGCGCTGACGAGCACGTCCTCAATGGCGGCACGCGGCAGCACGGCGGCGATGGTGAAGCCGGCGGCAAGATCACTCGGCACGTCTTTCAAACTGTGAACCGCCGCGTCGATCTGACTGCTTTCGAGGGCGATTTCGAGTTCTTTGATGAAGATGCCCTTGTCCACCTGCGCCACGTCGCTGAATTCGGAGAAGCGCAGGTCCTGGCGCCTGTCGCCGCTGGTCTGGATGATCTGGCGCTCAATGCGCAGATGGGGAAACGCGGTCTGCAGCTCCGCCGTGACCATGTTCGTCTGCGTGAGGGCGAGTTCGCTGCCGCGGGTGCCGAGGGTGATTTTTTCGATGCTCATGAAACGATGATGCCGTGGTGGGAATGGCCAGGAGGTTTGAGGAACCCAAATTTTTCGAGCTGCTCCTCGATGATACGCTCGCAGGAAGCGAGCTGGCGCTCGCGTTCGCGGCGGCCTTCATCGGCGATGGCCTGCAGGGCGTCGATGTCGTAGAGATAGACGCCTTCGATCTCGTTCACCGCAGGATCGACATCGCGCGGCACGGCGATGTCGATGAGCAGCAGCGGCTCCCAGCGGCGCTTGCGCATGGTCTGCTCGATCTGCTCCGGTTTGATGACGAAATGCGGGGCGCTGGTGCTGGAGATGATGACATCGACCTCGTGCAGCGCGTGCTCCCACTCGTCGAACTTCATCGCCGTGCCTCTCATCTCGGTGGCGAGTTCGACCGCCTTGTCGTAACTGCGGTTGGAGACGATGATGCTCTTCGCCCCGCGTGAAAGCAGGCTTTGCGCGCAGGTGCGGCTCATCTCACCCGCACCGACGAGCATGACGCGGCATTCCTTCAAGTCGTGGACCTTTTCGGCGAGATCGACCGCGACGCTGCCGACGCTGGTGGACCCGCGTTGGATGGTGGTCTCGTTGCGCACTTTTTTGCCAACGGTGAAGGCCTGCTGGAAGAGCTTGTTGAGCGAGCGGCTGGTCGTGCCGGTGTCGAGCGCGAGTTTGTAGGCCGCCTTGACCTGGCCGAAGATTTCGGTCTCGCCGAGCACCATGGAATCCAGTCCGCTGACGACGCGGAAGAGGTGCCGGGCGGCCTCGGCGGAGTCGAGGTTGTAAAGCACGAGGGCTTCGGCGTGCTCGGGCTGGAGCTTGAAATGGGTGACGAGGTACTCGCGCAGGGCTTCGTGGCCGTCCTTGCCGCTGGGCAGACCGTGGGTGGCGTACAACTCCACGCGGTTGCAGGTGCTGAGCACCACGCATTCCTCGAAGCCCGGAAGTCCGCGCACCTGCTGGACCGCATGCGGCACCTGCGCTTCGGGAAAGGCGAGGCGCTCACGCACCTCGACGGGCGTGGTTTTGTAGTTCAGGCCCACACAGACGAGGCCGCTGCGGTTGTCCGTCGGCTCAGGCATGCGTGACGATCCACAGGGAGATGAACGGCAGGATGAAGCCGATGACGGCCAGCCCCGCGGTCCGGCGCGGCGAGGAAAAATGTTTCCACCTCAGGATGGTGACGACGGCATACAACCCCCACACGACCCAGGAGAAAATGAGCTTCGGATTCGACAC
>DAORHS010000059.1:0-11894 GCA_035438165.1 Prosthecobacter sp. | reverse complement strand
CTGGGAGCAGAAGCAGACGCGGAGATTCATCGAGTCTAAAAGCAGCACATCCGGCGATTTCGTGACAAGGTGGCGGGCGAGCTGCATCCGAACACGGCCAATCAAATCGTGCGCAATCTGCGGGTGTTCTTCAATGCAGCGAAGGCAGACGGCTACGTTGACAGCGTGCCATGCGATGGCCTCAAATCTTTGAAGAAGCCCACCGAGCGCACGCGGCGAGGTTTCACGGTGGATGAGCTGCGTATCGTGCTGAAGGAGTCCGAAGGCACGGAATGGGCCTCCATGGTGAAGTTCGGCCTCTACACGGGGCAGCGGCTTGGCGATCTGGCGCGGCTGCGCTGGACACAGATTGACCTGGAGGCGCGGGAAGTGCGCTTCACGACGGCGAAAACGGGAACGGTGGTGATCGTGCCGATGTGCAAGCCGCTGGAAGATCATGTTCTTTCCCTGCCAGCCGGTGACAAGCCGGACGCCTACGTTCACCCGGAGCTGGGGGCGCTGGCGGAGTTCTCGAATGGCGGGCCGCATCTGTCGCGGCAGTTTGGGGACTTGCTGGCGCGGTGCGGTTTCCGGGAGTTGAACACGAATCACGCGAAGATCGAGGGCCGCACGAGCAAGCTGCGGGCCGTGAAGGCGTTGAGTTTCCATTCCTTGCGGCATAGCGCCGTCTCCATGATGAAGAACGCGGGCATCCCTGCCGTGGTGGTTCAGGACATCGTAGGACACGCCAGCGAGGCCGTGAGCCAGGTTTATACAAAGATCGAGACAGAGACGAAACGAACGGCACTGGCGAAGCTGCCGACGATCTGAGAGCTATCACCCATTCAATGCCATGAACGCAAACATCTCCCGAGAAACAACAACTGTTGTGAACCATGACGAACACGCCGCAGGAGAGGCAGGCCAACATTATGTGAACGCCCTTGGAGTGAGAATGCGCCTCTGGACGAACGCGGAGAGAATCGCGGCGGGACATGCCCCGGTTCCAGAAAACTTCATCTCCTACTGTGAGCCTCCCGGCCCTCGTTTGGTGGCATGTTTCGATGATGCGCTGTAGGAGGATGCCGAAATGATGAACACGGCCAGAAAGAAGGAAATGATTCTCTCTCTTTCATCTGTCCGCACTCACTCCGCGCCGGGGAAGTTTTTCCCCGGACGGATGTCCTTTTCGACGCCGATGATTCCTTCCGTCCCACACTTCCTTAGTAGAACCGGAAACGGAAAGCCGGAACACGCGACCGGGGGCGGGGGTGACGAGATCGGCGCGGCGTGCGCTGCTGATATGGATTCGAGGGCGGGGAATTTTTTCGCAAAGGGCGCGGCTGGAACGGCGGAGAGGCTTCCCTGCCTTGAAGGCCATGACGGGGAGAATTCCGGCCTCCCCGCGCCCGGACGGAATCAACAACGTGAAAGGAAGATGCGATGAAGAAACCAAAACTCCCCAAGCTTCACAAAGTCGGCGACATCGTGAACGAGAACGGTGTCGAGCTGGAAGTCATTAAAGTAGGTCAAGGAGCGCTAGGTTTTGGATACGAAATGAGCGCGGAACCCATCGCCAAGCGGAAAGGCTACATCACGAATAATCAGATTCTCGGTGCCAAAATCGAACACTATCCACCTCCTTTTGTGCCTCATGGCGCAAGGCGTGATCCGGCAACGCTGAAGGAATCCGATTGGAACTTTGTTGAGCTGATGAAGCGGCCACTGGAGGAAAAGAAGGTGGCTTTGTTTCACGAGCTGGCGAGAGAGTCGGCCCGTGTAAGACTGGCTTGTGCCAGGCTGGAAGCTGGGGCCGCCATCGAATCGGAATGGCGAAACAAAAGGGGTGAAGCCCACCTAAAGGAATGCCAAGCGCGGGAAGAAGTGGAAAGAATCGAGTCACAACTTGCAGCGGCAAAAAGCCCCAAGGCATGCGCGGCCATTCAGTCCAAGCTAGAAAAAGCCAGGGAGGCAGTGAGCCAGGCAAGGCACGAAAGCTCATACATCGCAGTCACATCTGGGAATGGTCAGGAGAGAGTCGATTTTGCAGAAGCACAGCGTTTCCTTGAACGTCTCGAAAAACGATTCCCCTACGGTGTCGGCGAGATGATGGCATGGCTTGTGGCTAAGGATGTTGGATGGAACGAGCTTTCCGGGGAACAGCGGGCAGACGTGATGAATCGCCAAAAGGAATGCGAAGCGCGGCGCGTGATGCATGAGGGGCGGGTCAACAAGGATGTGCCATGCGGCGGCCCCGGATGGCCTTACGATGATCCGGTTCAATTCGCGGGCAGGCATTGGCAGGAACTCAAATCAGAGTGGCCGGAATACGGATACAATGATGGCAAGCCGGGGCGCATGGTTTTATCTCCCAAAGGCAACGGCAAGGATGCGCCGCTTGTGCTTTCGGAGAGCCTGGAAATCTGTGTGTGCCTGAATTTCAGTGATGAGGAGATTCTGGACTCTTTCGGGCGCTGGCTGCAATGGAGGCGGAAGAACCTTCATGACGATCTGAAAGAGTTCCGTGAAGGTGAAGGCGTGGGATTGCGGCTGGATGATCGGCGCATTGACAAGGCTTTGAAATCAATCGCCGCGCTCCGACTGAGAGCGGCTTGTCAGAGCATGAAGGAAGCCGCCTGCGTCTTCCGACGCACTTACGAGGCCAAACGATCCAAGGACAAGGATAAGGCACCACCTCCAATGGCTGATGTGAAAAAGCTCGCCGATGACGCCGTGAAAATCGGGATGGAGTTCCTGCCTTACTGCCCGCTGGACTCCGCGCCCGTGAATGATCCGAGGAAACAGCCTTGGGATCATCTGTGCTCCAACTGTGGAAAGCTGCAAAGCCGATGCACAGACAATAATAAAGAGCCACTGCATATTCAAAAGCAATACCAGAGATGGCGCTGCAAAAATTGTGACCATCGCGAGGCTTCCGGCTGGAATGGCAAGGAATGGATACTCTGTGAGGACTGACCGATTTGGGAAATCGCCCGCTTGGCGACTTCCCAAGTGAAACGACAGTCCCGCTGTTGTCCGCGCTGTCTTTGGTATCATTAATCATGCGCGTCGTCCTCGACGTGCATATGAAACCAAAACACAACATCGAAACGGGCCGCCCGACTATCTCGGGCAGCATTCCCAAAGGCCAAGAAAACCGCTTCACCCCTGCCAGCCTCGAATCGGCAGAGTGGGGAAGACTGCCGCGAGCGCGGGAGAAATGCCCGGTAAGCCAGCTTTCACGCTCCGGCTTGATTGACCTCTCCCATGCCGTGCCAGGCTTGCTGGTGAGGTGCCGCAGGCCGGGGACGATTCGCGGCAGTGTGCTGGTGCATCTGCCCACCTTGCGGGCGCATCTGCGGGGATTGCAGGCCACACAAAGCGGGATGGAGGCGGCATGATGCGCCACATCTCTGAAATCTGCGCGGAGATGCTGGAACGTTGGCATCGACGGCTATGGGTGCTTCGCCTGGTGAAGAAAAGCGGCATCATCGAACTGAATCGGGGGCGTGCCTTTGATGATTTGCCGGGACGGCAAATGATCGTGACAGCGCTTCGCCGAGACGATGCCGAGCACATGCAGCGGCTTATGATCCTGTGGCCCTTTGCGCGGGCGTGTGAACACTGCCGGGCACGATGGAAACGCGAAGCTGCGCAGTTCTACCGGGCTGTGCATGAGCGACTGTGCGCGGAGATTCGGCAGGAGATCAGCGAGCGCGGGAGGCTCGATCATCTGCTGACTGAGCTGGATGCCGTGAACCATCACTGGAGCGCGGAGAAGGATGCGGCATGGCTGGCGCGTGCGTTTGATGCTGCGGAGAAAGGGCGGCGCAATCCATGAAAACGCCAAGTGATGAACTCTCGATTGAGGAGATCAAGGCGCGGCTGTCCATCCCGGAGGCGGCGCGGTTGCTGGGCTTGAACTGGCAGCCGGGGAAGTCGTGCGTTTCACCCTTCCGGCCTGACAAGCATCCGAGTTTTTCCGTGTTCCAAGAGGGGCGGCGGTTCCGTGACCATGCCAACGGGGATTCCGGGACGGTGATCGACTTCATTCAAAAGGCGCTGGATGTGCCGTTGAAGGAGGCGATTCAATGGGCGCGGGAGAAGTGCGGCGGCGCGGTGCTGCCGGTGCCGTTTGCGGCCGGGGCAACGATGAAGAAACCGGCAGGCGATGCGAAGGCGAAACCACCGCCCAAGCTGCGACCGGCGCGGCCCGGTGAACTGGAGGCGCTGGCGAAGCTGCGAGGCTTCACGCTGGAGACATTGGCAGAGGCGCAACGGCGCGGCCTGCTGGCCTTTGCGAGCGTGTGGGGCCGCGTGGCGTGGTGCGTGTGTGATCCGGGCGGACGCATCGCGGAAGGGCGGCGGCTGGATGGCCTGCCGTGGGAGGCGTATGGCTCCATGCCAGCGCGGAAATGCCATGCGTGGGGCGGCCAGAAAAACTGGCCGGTGAACCTGGAAGAAGCGGCGCAGTGCTCCAAGCTGGCGGTTGTCGAAGGAGGTCCAGATTTGCTTTCGGCGCTAGAGATCATGCGGCGCGAGGGCGCGGCAGACGTGGACGTGGTGGCACTACTCGGAGCGGCAAACACGCGGCTGGATGCGGCGGCGCTACCCTTCTTCAAGGGGAAGATCGTGCGACTGTTTCCGCATGCGGATGAAGCGGGCCAGCGTGCGGCGCGTGAATGGGCGCTGGCACTGCGGGAGGCGGGCGCGTCGCGTGTGGATGCATTCGATCTGCGCGGCATCGTGCGGCGTAATGGGCAGGCGGGAAAAGATCTGTGCGACGTGTTGAACATCGCGCCGGAATGCCTGGAGAAGCTGGCGAAATTTCAAGGGAGGATGATGCCATGAGCCGGGGGAATGATTCGGGCGTGTTTGACCCGCTGGCGGATGAAGATCGAAAGCCAGGCGCGGCAGCAAAGGCAGCAGCGACAGTGCCGGTGAAGAAGAAGTTTCTTCACTTCTTCAAGCCAAGCGAGCTGGCGGCCTACAAGGTGCCGGGGGATGTGCCCTTGATCGGTGATCTTCACGTTTACAAAGGCGGCATCTTTGTTCTGGGCGGTTCTTCGGGCGTGGGCAAGTCTTTTGCTTCATCTGCTTTGGCTATCGCTGGTGCCACGGGAGAGCCTTGGTTTGGCCTGCCCGTGCATCGCCGGTTCAAGACGATGATTCTCCAAGCTGAAAACGGTTTGGTGCGGTTATCGTCGGAGTATCGCGACCATCTGAAGGGCCGTGATCTGGATGAATGGGTGAAGGTGTCGAGTGACGTGGATATGTTCGCCTTTGAAAGTGAGGATTTTTGCGCGGAGTTCCGGGCAGAGATCGAGGCGTTCGGGCCGGATGTGATCGTTCTCGATCCGTGGAACCGTGCGGCGCGTGACAACATGGAGAAGGATTTCAGGGCAGCTTTTGAAGCTATCCTTTCCTGCATGGCCGAGGGTGACAAGCGGCCCGCTTTGATGATCGTAGCTCACACACGCAAGCCACGCATGGGAGAGAAGGTGAACGGGCGCGGCCTGCTGAACCTGCTGTCTGGCTCGCTGGTGCTGGGCAGCATCCCGCGTGCGGCTTTCGTCCTTCAAGCGGCCAGTGATGATACCGAGCGCAAGGAGTTCGTTTTCTGCTGCTGCAAGAACAACAACGGCGAACTAGGCAAGGCGACGGCGTGGAAACGCGAAGGCGTGAATTTCGTGGGGCCGCTGGTGAACTTCGACTGGGACGCGTTCAACAACGGCAGCACGGGCGGCGGGAAGAACACGAAGATCGAGGAACATCACCTGGAGGAAATCTTTGATCATGGCCGCGTGTGGCTGGCGAAAGCGGCGGCGGCAAAGGCGCTGCAAGCTCTTACGGGCGCGGGCCATTCGGCGATTTATGGGGCGCTGGACACATCCGCCAAGGGGCGCTTTTGCCACCGTCTGCAAGTGAACCCGGCGAACGGGCAGCTTGGCATTGCCGAAGGGCTGGAGGCTTTCGAGGAATGAGGGCGGGCGTTCCATTCTCCCGGCGCTTTCCGGCTTCCGGTTCCACTAGGAGAGAGTGACCGGAAGGAATCATCGGCGGCATCCCCGTTGAAAAGTGTATTCAAAAAAGGGTTAACGAAAAACGGGGGATGGATGCGAAGGCAAGGGGGCCGGTGAAGCAGTGGAATGTGTGTATTCACAAAACCTATTGGTTATTTGACTACACTTGGAAGTGTGGAACAATAGGCCCACCATGAAACCGAAAGCCGTTCCCCTTCCCGTCTGTATCATCGTTCGCGTCTCCACCAACAAGCAGGAGACGGCCCGCCAAGTTCAAGAGCTTGAGAAGCTGGCGAAGGAACGAAGCTGGCGCGTGGTGGAAGTCTGCGAGGAAACGATTTCGGGCAGTGCCAGGCTAGAGGAACGGCCCGGACTCATGCGGGCGCTGGAACTCGCGCAAGCTGGCACGATCAAGAAAGTGCTGGTGCATGAAATCAGCCGCGTGGCGAGGCGTTCCAGCGTGGCGCATACGTTCGTGGAGAAGCTGGAGGAATGCGGCGTCTCGCTCTACTGGCACGCGCACAACATCGAAACCCTGATGCCGAGCGGGAAGCGGAATCCAGCGGCAGCGATCATGCTTGCTCTCCTTGCGGAGATGGCGAGGGCGGAAAAGGACACGTTGAAGGAACGCATTCTAAGCGGCCTAGCGCACGCCAAGAAGCACGGCACAAAGTCAGGCCGTGCCATCGGCAGGCCGAAAGGAACCACGCTGGAAACGGCGGACTTCCTCGCCAAGCACAAAGACATTCAGAAGCTACTCAAGAGCGGCCAGAGCGTCCGCAATGCGGCAAAGATCAGCGGCAAGGGCGGCTCAACGGTGCAACGTGTCGCGGCAGCGATGAAAGCGGCGTGAGATCGAGGCGACGATTCCGGGCGCGGCGGGGAGGAACGGAATCATCGGCGTTCATGGCCGGAAGGACTGGAACCCGATGCGACCGGCCGCAGTGGAGGACAGTAAAAAGGAATCAGAGTCCCGGCGCTGTAGTATCAGACAGGCAGCCACATAAGCCGCCCATTATTCCATTCCTCCGCCCAAGCGGGCCTTCAGCCATTCCGGCAATTCGTTGATCTCGCCGCGATGGAGTTTGTCCCACTCCACCTGTTCTCTCTCCAACTCCTTCCGTTCTTCAGCAGTAAGCGGAGGAAGCCTCCTTTCGGTCGGCTCAACGGAAGGCAGCGGCAATGGATCGTTCACGAATCCACCTCTCTACTTTTGTTCACCGATTTCAACCTTGGCAGCGTTGAAAAGTGGGAACGCTGCGGCATCACAAAAGAGCCAATGGAGCAATACGAGAGTTCAAGAGTAGCAACGACAGGCGCTATCCCACCTCGAAAAAGAGCGTGGCATTTTGTGGAGCAGTGCAGCGCATAGAATGACGGGGGGAGGGGGTGACGAGCCGCACCGCTTCCCCTTCCCTTGAATGGGTTTAACGGAGGGAAATTTTTCGCCAATGGGCGCGAGATCGTCGGCGTCGTATTCTTAGCTGGATTCTTAGTTTGATGAATCCCAGAACGTAACTCATTGATTTTGAGGGTGGTTGCCTCACAAGGATTCGAACCTTGAATAACAGATTCAGAATCTGCTGTGTTACCATTACACCATGAGGCAGTGGGTCAGGGGCGCGCAAAATAGAGGAGCCCGCCCTGCTTGCAAGTGTGACAGCAGATTTTTTCAGCTCTTTCCGGTTAGATCGTCCCGATGAGCCTTTGTTTCGGCGGCAATCACGCCGCTGAGACAGATGAGGGCGATGAGATTCGGGACAGCCATGAGGCCGTTGGCGGCATCGGAGAAGTCCATCACGGCCGCAGCAGGCTGCACGGAACCAACGAGCACCATGATGACCCAAAGAATGCGGTAGGGCTTCACCGCCCGCGTTCCCATGAGGTACTCGGCGGCTTTTTCACCGTAGTAGCACCAGCCGAGGATGGAGGAGAACACGAAGGTCATGAGGCCGAAGAGCAGGAAGATCGGGCCGATGGTGTGAAGCTCTTCAAACGCCGCGTTGGTCAGCGCCCCCTTCGCGATGCCTTCCTTCCAGTGACCGCTGCTGACGATGACCAGGCCGGTGATCGCGCACACCACCACCGTGTCCCAGAAAGTGGCGGTGGAGGACACCATCGCCTGCCGCACCGGATTCCGCGTCTGCGCCGCCGCTGCCACGATGGGGGCGCTGCCCAGACCCGATTCGTTGGAGAACAAACCACGCGCGATGCCTGACTGCACCGCCTGTTTGATTGTGGCACCGAGGAAACCTCCCACCGCCGCCTGACCGGCAAAGGCGCCGTTCCAAATGTCGCTGAATGCCTGGGGCAGCAGGCTGGCGTTTTTGATCAAAATCAGAATGCAGCCGATGAGGTAGCCGACGGCCATGATGGGGACAAGAAACCCGCATACTTTGGCAATGCTCTTTACGCCACCAAGAATCACCGCGCCTGTGATCGCCGCCATCACCAGGCCGGCCACCCAGCGCAGAACGTTTTCAGCCTCGGCACCCGGTTTCACCCATTCCTTGAGCGTTTCGACGACGGCATTGGCCTGGAACATGTTTCCGATGCCAAACGCGGCGATGCAGGTGAAGGCCGCAAAGACAATGCCCAGCCACTTCTGGCCCATGCCACGCTCCAGCGCATACATGGGACCCCCGGCATAGCTGCCGTCCGGCATTTTCACGCGGTATTTCACCGCGAGCACCGCCTCGGAATACTTCGTGGCGATGCCAAATACTCCCGTCAGCCACATCCAGAACACCGCCCCAGGACCGCCGCTGGCCACCGCTCCAGCCACCCCGATGATATTCCCGGCACCGATGGTCGCCGCGAGCGCGGTCATGAGCGCGCCGAACTGCGACACATCCCCTTCCCCCTCTTTTTCGCGTGAGAAGGAGAGTTTGATCGCCTGCGGCAGGAAGCGCTGGATAAAACCGGTGCGGATGGTCAGAAATACATGGGTTCCGAAAAGCAGCACGATGAGAGGCACTCCCCAAACGAGGCCGGAGAGTTCAGAAGCGAATTTGGCGAAGTCCATGCAAGGGTTCTAGCGGCCAGCATGCCAGTTCGCCAAGCACAAAATGACCTGCGACGCATTTCGTGCCATCACGGTACTTTTTCTTCGAGGGTGACATTCCCGTTGCGCATTTCACCGCCCCGCCGCTATCCTCGCCTCCCAATCCACACACCATGAAGCCCTCGCTCTTCCCCAACCGCCGCACCTTTCTCCGCAACACTGCCGCCACGGCAGGAGGCATTTTCCTTCCCAATCTGCTGATCGGCCAGGAAGGCGGCGTCAAAAAAATCAATGTCGCAGGCATCGGTGGTGCAGGCGGCAAAGGCGCGTCTGACGTCGGCATCTCGGCCAAAGGCGCCAACATCGTCGCCATCTGCGACATCGACCGTGAACGGCTCAAGCAAGCGCAGCAGAAGTATCCCGATGCGAAGATGTTCGAGAGCTTCCGCGAGATGTTCGACGCCATGGGCGACAAGATCGACATGTGCACGGTTTCGACCCCCGACCACGCGCATTACCCGGCCGCGATGGAGGCCATCAAGCGCGGCAAGCACGTCTGCGTGCAGAAACCGCTGGTGAACCGCATCTGGGAGGCCAACCAGCTCCATGAGGCCGCCAAAAAGAAGGGCGTGAAGACCAACATGGGCAACCAGGGCCACACCGGCAAAGGCATCCGCTTCCTCAATCAGTGGATCAGCGAAGGCATCGTCGGCAACGTCAAAGAAATCCACGTCTGGACCAACCGCCCCATCTGGCCGCAGGGCAACGAAGCCAAGGAGAAATACACGACCGGCACCGTGCCTAAAATTAAGGAGAAGAAAAAGGGGCCGGACGGCAAAGACATCATGGTCGATACCGATCAGGATCTGTTCAACTGGGAGAACTGGCTGGCACAATGCCCGTCGGTTCCCTTCACCAATGGTCTGCATCCCTTCGCCTGGCGTGGCCATCGCGAATACGGCGCCGGTGCCATGGGCGACATGGGCTGCCATCTGCTCGACGGTCCCTTCTGGGCCTGCGGTCTTGGCGAGCCTTACAAGATGGAAGCCGAGTGCGATGAACTCACCGACGTGAGCTGGCCGAAGTCCTCCCACGTCGTCTGCTACTTCAAAACCGAGAAGTACGGCGAGATCAAACTCCACTGGTATGAAGGCAGCCGCAAACCCGAGCGTCCGGCCGAACTCGAAGCCGAGCGCGACTGGGACAAGATCAAAGGCGGCTTCATCCTCCGCGGTGACGAGGGCGTGATCCTCAACACGGATGACTACTGCGGCAGCCCGCGCCTCATCCCGAGCACGAAGATGGCCTCCTTCCTCGGCGGCAAATCCCCCGAACTGAAGCTCGAACCCGCGCTCGCCGAAGGCGAACCGCAGCTCGAACTCATCCGCGCCATCGAGCAGAACAAGGTCTGCGGCAGCAACTTCGACTACTCCGTGCCGCTCACTAAGCTCTGCCTCCTCGGCAACCTCGCCATCGCCACTCCCGGAAAAGTCATCAACTGGGACAGCGCCAAGCAGGAGTCCGACAACGCCGACGCCAACAAGCTCATCACCCGCGCCGCGTATCGAGAAGGCTGGGACTACAGCGCTGCGAAAATCTAAGGAGACCAGAAAGCGGGCCGACCGCCTGTTCATCATTTCCACCTCAAAACACATCGCCCGGCAGCTCACACTGCCGGGCGATTTTGTTTCACTCGAATCTGAGTGGTTTCCTCACGCAAACAGATGCGTCAGCGGCTGGCCTTTGTCGGCGACGGTGAACGGACGCTTGCTGGGCGAGTAGATCACCTGATCCAGCGGCAGACCGAGGGCATAGCCGATGGTGGCGTTCAGATCGGGCGGGCCGACTTTGTCAGCAGCGATTCCAGCACCGTCTGGCGTGGTGGCGCCGTATTTGATGCCACCTTTGATGCCGCCACCGATGATGACGGAGCTGAAGATCGGGTAGTGATCGCGGCCCTGGTTCTGATTGATCTTCGGCGTGCGGCCGAATTCGGAACTGACGACGATCATGGTGTTCTCCAGCATACCCCGATGTTCCAGATCGGTGACGAGCGCGGCGAGAGCGGTGTCGAGCGTGTCACAGAGGCGCGGCGTGTTGATGAAGTTCGCCACATGGGTGTCCCAACTGCCGAAGCTCACTTCGATGAAGCGTACACCGTGCTCGACGAGACGCCGCGCCAGCAGACACCCTTGGCCGAAGGTATCGCGGCCATAGGCCTGACGCAGATCATCCGGTTCCTTGGTCAGATCGAAGGCCACAAGATCCTCGCTCTTCATGAGCTTCACCGCGTCATCATACGTGTCGGCATAGGCCTTCACGTTTCGGGTGTCCCACTTGCCCTGGAACTCGGCATCAAGGGAACCGGCAAGCTCGCGGCGCATGCCGAAGCGTTCGTCGGTGACGCCTTTCTGCGGACGCACGTTCTGCAGGCCGGCTTCCGGATTGTTCACCATGAGCGGACCATGTTTCTTCGCGAAGAAGCCCGCGCCAGGGTGGCGGCTGTCATTGCCGACATAGACATACGGCGGCAGCGCCGGATTACCAGAGCCCTGAAAGAAACTGAGCCATGCGCCCATCCCCGGATGCTTGATCGTGCTGCGCAGGCCGAAGCTGGTGTGCATGAAGTAGTTCGCCTGCTCATGCGCGGCGGTATTCGTGGCCATCGAATTGATCACGCAGGCGTGATGCATCTTTTTCGCCATGCGCGGCAGGTATTCGCTGATCTGCACGCCGTCGGCGCTGGTCTTGATGGCCTTCGTGGCACCCATGACCTCCTTGTTCTCCGGTTTCGGATCCCAGGTGTCGAGATGACTCTGGCCGCCGGTCATGTAGAGAAAGATGACATTGCGTGCCGTGGCGGCTTGCTTCGCCGTCGCGCTGCCTTC
>DAORHS010000058.1:0-11951 GCA_035438165.1 Prosthecobacter sp. | reverse complement strand
CAATGGGCTCGGCGGCATGCAACGACGGAGCCAGGAGAAGACAGAGGAGGAGGCGCGACATAGGAAGCTTGTGTGAACGACGACTCCGGAGCTGTTCAGGCAGAAAACTACTTTCATCCATGCACCACGCGGATAGTTCTCGCCGGGGACGGGAAGATGATGCTATTGCTTGGCTCGATGAAGCATCTCTTCAGCTCCCCGAACGATCCGACGCTCCTCTGCCTGTTCGGCGGCACCCTGGGACTGCTCGTGATTGCCTCGGTCATCGGCTTCATTCTGGCCAGACGAGCCTCGTCTGATGCGGCCAGGATCACGACGGCCAATCTGAACGCCCGCACTCGTGCGTGGTGGATGATGGTGGCCGTGTTTGCCACGGCGCTGCTCATCGGGCCGGTGGGAACGGCGGTCATGTTTGCCCTCTGTTCCTTCATGGCGCTGCGGGAGTTCATCACACTCACACCGACAAAAGCGGGCGACCACCGCACGCTGTTCTGGGTGTTTTTCATCATCACGCCGCTCCACTACTACTTTCTGGCCACTCGATGGTACGGCATGTTCGTCATTTTGATCCCGGTTTACGCCTTCCTGCTCGTGCCGCTGCGCACGGCGCTGGCCGGTGACTGCGAACGCTTTCTGGAACGCACGGCGAAGATCCAGTGGGGGCTGATGGTGTGCGTTTATTGCATCAGCCATGCGCCCGCGATCCTGCTGCTGCTCAACATCCCCGGCTTCGAAAACCGGAGCGCGACGCTGCTGTTCTGGTTCGTCGCCGTCGTCGAAATGAGCGACGTGATGCAGTACGTGTGGGGCAAAACCTGCGGCAGGCACAAAATCGCACCCACCGTCAGCCCCGGCAAAACGTGGGAAGGTTTTCTCGGTGGCGGAGCAACAACCGTGGCTCTCGGAGCCGCCCTGTGGTGGGCCACACCGTTTTCACCGCTTCAGGCGGCGGGCATGGCGGCCATCGTGGTGATCATGGGCTTCGCCGGCGGGCTGGTCATGTCCGCGATCAAACGTGATCGCGGCGTGAAGGACTGGGGCGGCGCCATCGCCGGCCACGGCGGCTTCATGGACCGGCTGGACTCGCTCAGCTTCGCCGCGCCGGTGTTTTTTCACGTGGTGCGTTACACGCTTGAGGCGTGACAGTGGAAAGCCGCAGGTGGGGCATGACGTACCCGTTCACCATGCTTTTCCGCGCTCTCCTCCTTTCTGCCCTCGCGACTGCCACCGCTCACGCGGCTGGCAGGCTGGACTTCAATCGCGACATCCGGCCGATCCTGAGTGACAACTGCTTCGCCTGCCATGGATTCGACGCGAAAAAGCGGAAGGCGGATCTGCGGCTTGATGTGCCGGAAGGTGCGTTCACCGCCATCGAGGGTGCGTTTCCGATCAAGCCGGGCGACGTGGAGGCGAGCACGATCATCCAGCGCATCCTGTCGCACGATGAAGACGAGGTGATGCCGCCGCCGGACACGAACAAGAAGGTGAAACCGGAGCAGGTCGAAATCTTGAAGCGCTGGATCAAAGAAGGCGCGGAATACAAGAAGCATTGGGCGTTTGAAGCGCCGGTCAAAACGCCGCCGCCGGTCAAGGGGATGGTCAAGAATGGGATTGATGCGTTTATCCAGGCGCGACTGGCCGAGGAAGGGCTGTCGCCCATGCCCGAGGCGTCAAAGGAAACGCTCATTCGCCGCGTGACGCTCGATCTGACCGGCCTGCCGCCGACGCTGGCGGAGATCGACGCGTTTCTCGCCGACACGAGCCCGGACGCGTATGAGAAGGTCGTTTCGCGCCTGCTGAAGTCCGAACGCTACGGCGAGCACATGGGCCGTTACTGGCTGGATGCCGCACGCTACGCGGACACGCACGGGCTGCATCTCGACAACGAGCGCAGCATGTGGCCCTACCGCGACTGGGTGGTGCGTGCGTTCAATGCGAACCTGCCGTATGACCAGTTCACGGTCTGGCAGCTTGCCGGTGATCTGTTGCCGAATGCGACGGTGGAACAGCAGATCGCGTCGGGGTTCAATCGTTGCAACGTGACGACGAGCGAGGGCGGGTCGATCAATGAGGAGTTCATCTTCCGCTACGCGGTGGATCGCGCGGACACGACGATGGCCGTGTGGCTGGGCCTCACGGCGGGTTGCGCGGTGTGCCACGATCACAAGTTCGATCCGATCTCGCAGAAGGAGTTTTACTCGATGTATGCCTTCTTCAACAGCGCCGCCGATCCCGCGATGGACGGCAACATCCTGCTCACGCCGCCGATCCTGCGCCTGAGCACGGAGGAACAGAAGAAACAAATCACGGAACTCGATCAGAAGATCGCCGCGACCGAGACGAAGATCCGCGAGGCGATCAAGACGCTGAACTACGTCGATCCCGCGAGCGTGCAGCCGCCGCCGCCCGTGCAGACGAGCGAACTGGTGTGGTTTGAAGACGCGTTCCCCGCCGGGGCGAGCGTCGGTGTGGCCGGTGCGCCGACGGAGTTTGTCGCGAAGGACAAAGGCCCCGTGTTCAGCGGCAATGCCGCGCTCAAACGCACCGCGACCGGCGTGGCGCAGGATTTCTTCGCCAATGGCGGGAAGTTTGACATCCCGCCGAACGGCAAGATCAGCGTGCAGTGCTTCATCGACGAAAAGAACCCGCCGAAGGCCGTCATGCTGCAGTTCCACACCGCCGGCTGGAACAATCGCGCCGTGTGGGGCGAGGAAGGCGCGATTCCCTTTGGCAAAGTGCGCACGCCGGAACGCGTGATGATGGGCAAACTGCCTGAGGCCGGCAAATGGGTGAAACTCGAAGTGCCGGTGGAAAAGATCGGCCTCAAGCCCGGCATGAACGTCACAGGCTATGCCTTCACGCAGTTCGGCGGCACCGTTTACTGGGACCGGCTGGCAATGAGTTCACGCGTCGATCCCGCGAAGGATCCGCAGTGGTCGTGGAGCAAGTGGATCGAAAAAAACCAGGGCAAGCGCGTCGCGGAACTGCCGAACGATCTGCAAACGCTTGTGCGCGGCAAGAAACCCGCCGAGTGGCCGAAGAAGGACGCGGAGCGCCTGCAGGCGTGGTGGTTTGAAAACGAGTATCAAGGCGCCCGCAGCCTCGTCGAAGGATCGCGAGGCGAGAAACTGGCGCTCGAGTCGCAGAAGAAGGCGCTGGATGCCGTGATTCCCGCCACCTTCGTCATGGCCGATCTGCCGGAGAAGCGGGAGAGCTTCGTGATGGAGCGCGGCCAGTATGACAAACCGAAGGACAAGGTGACGCGTGGCACGCCCGCCATTTTCCCGCCGCTGCCAACGCAGGCCGAATACACGCGCCTCGATCTCGCGAAGTGGCTCGTGAGCCCGCAGCATCCGCTGACGGCCCGCGTGCAGGTGAACCGCCTGTGGCAGCAGTTCTTCGGCATCGGCTTGGTGAAAACGAGCAACGACTTCGGCTCCCAGGGCGAACCGCCGAGCCATCCGGAATTGCTCGACTGGCTCGCGGTGACCTTCCGTGAAAGCGGCTGGGATATGAAGGCATTTGTGAAGTTGATCGTCACGTCGCACACCTACCGGCAGAGTTCACAGTTCGCAGTTCGCGGTTCGCAGTTGGACCCGGGAAACCGTCTGCTGGCGCACGGACCGCGTTTCCGCCTGGACGCCGAAGTCATGCGTGATCAGGCCTTGTTTGTGTCCGGTCTGCTGAGTCCTAAAATTGGCGGCAAAGGCGTGAAGCCCTACCAGCCGGAGAACATCTGGGAACCCGTCGGCTTCGGCGGCAGCAACACGCGCAACTACATTCAGGATCACGGCGAGTCGCTCTACCGCCGCAGTTTGTACACCTTCTGGAAGCGCACCGCCCCACCGCCGAACATGACCTCCTTTGATGCGCCGAACCGTGAGAGCTACTGCCTGAGCCGCGAGCGCAGCAACACGCCGCTGCAGGCGCTCACACTCATGAACGACGTGCAGTTCTTCGAAGCCGCGCGGAATTTTGCTCAGAACGTGATGCAAACCAACGCCAGCACCGACGCTCGCATCACCGCGCTCTTCCGCACCTCCACCGGCCGCTTCCCCAGCGCCCAAGAAGCCGAAATCATCCGCCAGGACTTCGAAAAACACCTCGCCGCCTACACGACAAAGCCCGAGGAGGCGAAGAAGGCCATCCGCTACGGCGAATCGAAGCCCGATGAAAAACTCAATCCCGCCGAACTCGCCGCGTGGACGATGGTGGCGAATCTGGTGATGAATCTCGATGAAGTCGTGACGAAAGGGTGAATTCGAGTTTCAAGTTCCACGTTTCAAGTCTCCTGAGACACCGGCACACGCGAAACGGTCGTTTCTTGAAACTTGAAACCTGAAACGTTTTTCACCCTTCAAACTCCGTCTGCCGGTCCGCTGACGAAAAACAAATCACCATCTCCGCATCCACTCCGTCCAGCACACGCGCATTGTGCCATTGACCGGCGGGAACCGAGATGGTGTCGCCGGGATTGAGGAGGAATTTTTGATCGCCGAGGCTGTGTTCGAGACGGCCGGAGAGCAGGTGGAGGATTTCATCGCAGTTCGGGTGGCGATGACGCGGGTTGCTTTGATCCGCCGGGATGATCACATGGCCAAAGGTCATCGTGGTCGAGTTCCCCAGTTCGCGGGAGGCCAGCCAAGTGAGCTTGCCCCAGGGCTGGTCGATGAGAATGCCTTCGGAAAAGGTGCGGACGGGCGAGGTGCTCATGGTGCGCTGATGATCTTCCCGCAGCGGGCCTTGGCGACTGATTTTTCACGCCTGTGAGGGAGGTAAGTTGTTTGTAAGGCGACGCCTCGCGCATTGCTTCCAGTTATTGAAACTCTATCATGACAGCGTTCGCAGTTTTGAAAGCCCAACGCACTCTGTCATGCCTCCCGCTTCACCCATCTCCCGGTTCCCATGCTCATCCTCCGGCCTGCTGCGAAAGTTCGTGGCGGCGACCCTGCTCGGGCTGACCGGAGTCACGGGAATGGCGGCGCAGATGCCGGTCTATCGCAGCCTGTTTGTCGATCAGTCGCTGCAGCCCGATGCCCGCTCGCTCGCGGCCTTCGATCTCTGCATCCTCCACCCGCATGCCGAGCTGGACATGGAGCCCGGCCACGCACAGGGAAGCCACTACTTTGCGCTGCTCGATGTCGCCCATGTGCGCACCGGGACGCGTGCGGCGCTGCTGACCGCGGACCGCCGGATCTCCTCCAAACCGTCCGCCTCGGACAAGCACACACGCGTCGTCGATCCGGCTGATCCGCAGTGGGTCGCCTGGGCGGTCGAGGCGGTCGCCGACCCGGTGGCCAAAAAAGGGTTCGACGGTTACGTCCTCAGCTTTGGCGATGAAGCGACGAGCCCCGCCACACGCGCCGCCGTGCTCACGCTCGCCGCCACGCTGCGCCAGCGCTATCCCGACAAGCGCCTCCTGCTCGACCTCCGTCTCGGTCTCGGTGTCGAAGCCGTTCATGTGGCGGACGGCTTCCTCGCCCTCGGCGTTTACACCCGCGAAGGCAGAAGCGGCGTGGCAGACTGGGCTCCCATCGCCGAAACACAGCGCCTCTCACGCCTCATCCGCACCGTTCAGATGCGGGGCATGCGCGTCTTTGCCGTCGATTACGCCCCCGCTGACGACCGCACCGCCTGCCGTGAGGCTGCGGAGCGCCTCGTCGGCATGAGCACGCTCGCGTTCATCACCACTCCAGCGCTGAACGGCGTCAATCTCGGCCCGCTGGAGGAAATCTCCCGCAATGTGCTCGTGCTGCATGGCTGGGATGAAAAACATGTCGGTGAAAAATCCGCGGCGGCGGAAACCACCCTGACTTCCCGCCTGCTGCGCCAGCCGCTCGAATGGCTCGGCTGCAAACTTGAATTCCGCCAGGCGAACGGCACCGGCTTTCTCCCGCAGGATCATGAATTCGCCGCCGTCGTTCTCGACTCCAGCCTCGTGCTCAGCGCCGGGCAGCAGCGCACCCTTGCCGCCTGGCTGCCCTCGTTGAAAGCCCGAAACATTCCGCTGCTCCTCACCAGCATGCCCTGGACGGACGCCGCCGCACGACAGCTCGCGATGCAGCATCTCGACCTCGGAGGACGCGCCCAGCCTGCCGCACGTCTCGTTGAAACGAATGTCGCCAGCATGGACTCCGCCCTGCTGCGCACGAACGCAAAGATCACCGCACGCTCGTTCGGTTTCCTCGATCTCGAAGCGCCGGCCGACGCGCACCTCGTGCTCGCCCTGCATGGCCAGGATGCGCTGGGAACGAAGCATCGTTTTGATCAGGCCTTCCTCACAAAATGGGGCGGGGCCTGGATCGACCCGGCCGCCGAAGCCGCGGGTTCACAGATCGACCTTCCCGCCTTCCTCACGCAGTGGCTCGGCACCGAACGCAACGCCCCCGTTCCTGACACCACCACCCGTGAAGGCCGCCGCGTTTTCTTCAGCCACATCGACAGCACCGGCTTCTCCACCTCTTCGACGCTGCCGGGCTTCCCGCTTTGCTCTGAAGTCATGCGCGACCGCATCCTCGACCGCTATCTGCTGCCGGTGACAGTTTCTGTGTGTGAAGCCGACATGCGAGCCTGGCTTCCCGGCCAGCATGCCACGGAAGCCGCACGGCTCGAGCACATCGGCCGCAGCATTTTTGAAATGCCGCAGATTCAGGCCGCCTCGAACTCCTTCACACGTCCGTCGCAGTGGACCGCCGGCATCGACATCAGCGGCAAGCTCAATGACCGGGCCAAAACCACGCGTCATGACATGGAGCGTGAGATCGCCGGTTCCATGAGCTACATCCATCGTCGTCTGCTGCCGCTGGGCAAAGACGTCAACCTCATGCTCTGGCCCGCCAATTCGGCACCCACGCCCGAAGCCTTGGGCTACTGCCGGTCGATGAGCATCGAGACGCTTCCGGCCACATCCGGTGCCGACGCAGCCGCCACAGAGTCCGGTTCTCAGTCCATGCGCCTGCAGCCTCTCGCCGTGCGTTGTTCATTCGCCGATGCGCGCACTGAAAGAGGGATCGCTGCGCTGGAAAAAACCTTCAATGCCTGCGCAGGCGAACCCCTGCATGCCATGACCGCCGCCGCCTATGCCGCAAGCGTGCGCGACGCACGCCACACGCGCATCCTGCGTGCCGGTGCTGCGCACTGGATCGTCCTGAATGCCGGCGCCTGCCGCACCTTGCGACTGCCGGCCACTGCCGGCGTGCCTGACATGGCCCGCTGCCAGGGCGTCTCCGGCTACAACGTCTATCAGGACCAGCTCTACATCCACACCATGGGCAATGCGCGCACCGAACTCGTCCTCACCAAAGACAAACCTTCGCAGCACATCCACCTCGCCGAATGCAGCACGTCGGTCGAGTTCATGGAGCTGTCCTCACGTCGTGCCACCTTTCAGGTGCGGGATCTGCGCCCCGTGGAGGTCGTCCTCGGAGGTTTCGAGCCGCGCGGGCAGTGCGCCTACCTCGAAAACGGCCGTCCTTACACCGCGCATGCCGATATGAACGGCATCGTGCGCCTCGAAGTCGCCTGCCGCTCCATCGTCTCCCTCCAGTCCCTGCCGCCCGCCACGCAGGCCGCGATGCGCTGATCCCTTCCTCTTTCTCACATTCTCATGTCCCGCAGTTCCCGCCAGGCTTGCCTGCTCATTGTTTCCTATTCCGCGCTGGCCGTCGTCTGGGGCTGGCGCTTGCATGCAGGCGATGCCGCGCCTTCCAAAGACACATCGCTGCTCGATGCCACCCGCACTGAAATCGCCGCGAGCCTCGCACAGGCCCCAAAACACCTGCAGCAGGCCGCCGTGTTTCAGCTTGCCCTACTGCCGGATCGTGAAATGCAGGCCCTGCAAACCTGGCGAAAGGCCACGCCCGAGCAGCGCGTCCGCCAGCTCACCGTCCAGCAGGGACCAGTCCAGGCCCCCTGCCCGCTGAGCACCGCCCTGCTCTTCGTCGAACTCACCCGCGCTGACGCACCGCTGATCGACGACAGCCGCCTGTTCATTTCAGCGTCCGGCAGCCGCCTGGAAGAACCGCATAAAATCGAAGCACTCGAACTGCTTGGCTCCCAGGCCCTCGACACCAACGAGCTCAGCCTCGCCGTCGAAATCCACGAACGCGCCTGCGAGTCGCCGTCCGCCACTTGGGCAAACGTGTTGAATCTCGCCGATGCAGCACGACTCGCCCGTCGTCCGGCGGCGGCGCTGCGTGTCGTCAATGTCTGGCTCGATGCATCCCAGACGCGGCTCACCGGGGCTCAGCGCGAAGACGCACTCGATCTGCAAACCACGCTGCTGCTCGAAGGCACCCGGTATGCCGAGGCCAGCCGCATCGTCCTTGATGCGCTGCGCTCGTTGAAAGCAAAGGAGCCCGCCCCTTCGCGTCTCATGCAGCGCGCCCTGCTTGCCACACAGGCCGCGGGTGAAGCCGCCGAACTCCTCCCCTGGATCGAACGCCAGCTCCGCATCTACCCGGATCATCGGTGTTCGCTCAAAGAACTGGCTTCAATGAAGACCCCTCATGCCGACTACCGCCGCTGGTTGAACGAAGGCGCCTGCATCGCGGATCGTGCCGGCCAGACCAGCATCGCCTGCGAATTCTTCTTCCGCCTGGCCGCCCTCGGCGAAACGCGGGTGCTCGCCCGCCTGCATGCGCTCGCGTCTCAAATCGGCCGTGGCAGAGAACTCACGGAGCTGATGACCGGCCTCGGCACCCGCTTCACCGCCGCACAGCTCGCGCAGGCGCTCGCTGACGGCGATGCCCCTGCGGCAGCTCGTGATCTCCTCGCCGCTCATCTCCGCTCGTCCGCCGCAGATCGTGAAGGCTGGCGCCTGCTCACCGAGATCGACGTCACCCTGCGTGGCGAATCATCCGCCGCCATGCTGTGGGAGGCGTTCCTGAAGCGTTTCCCCGATGACGTCCCCGCATTGCAGCAGCTCGCGCAGCTTCAGGCCACGGCTTCGCAGCATCCGCAGGCCCTGCGCACGTTGCAGCGGATTCCGAGTGAGAAACTGGACGAATCCTCACTGCGGCGCATCGCGGCCCTTGCCATCCGGCTGGACGACATCCCCACCGCGCATCGGGCGCAGCAGCTTCTCGTCGAATCCTCCGCGCATCCTGCGGTGACTGATGTCCTCGCCCTCGCCGGCAGTACGCTGCAGCACCCGGACGTCGTCGCCGCACAGGCCGCTTTGACTGAAGTGATTGCCAGACTCCCCGCTCAAACCGCCTTCCTCAAAGCCCTCACCACCACACCACAGACCGGCGAAGCGTCCACGTTCAACACGGCGGTGGAGGCACGATGAACGAAGCACAAAGCATGCTTGATTAAGTCAGTCTCGTCCGACACAATCAGCACATGCAACTGACTGCTGTGCTCACTCCGGCCGAAGAAGGCGGCTATGTCGCCTTCAATCTCGAAACTGGAACCACCACCCAGGGCGAATCCGTTGATGAAGCGGTGAACAATCTGCGTGAGGCCACGGAGCTGTTTCTCGAAGAGTTTCCACAGCGTCGCAGCGTGGGTCACGCGATCATGACCACCTTCGACCTGGCACATGCCTAAGCTGCCGCACATCTCCGGCACGTTGGCCGGAGTGCTGCGTCAGGCCGGAGTCTCGGCTGAA
Source organism: Prosthecobacter sp. (assembly GCA_035438165.1). Lineage (GTDB taxonomy): Bacteria > Verrucomicrobiota > Verrucomicrobiia > Verrucomicrobiales > Verrucomicrobiaceae > Prosthecobacter. The sequence continues at coordinate 2,338 of DAORHS010000058.1, read as the reverse complement.
GAATTCATCGCCGCTCTTTGAGCACCAACCCGTCGCTCATTGACTCACCTGCCATGTCCTTCCTCCGATTTGTTCTGCCCGTTCTGTGTCTTCTCAGCAGTTGCAGCACACTTCCCCGTGACGAATCGGCCCGCCGCCGGGTTTACGAACGCCGCTTGCACAGCCTCGAGTTCCCCGTCACCCGCGCACGCCTCTACAAAACGCTGCGCCCTGAATCATCTGCGCGACCCACAGGCAGTCCGGGGTCCGGACTGCTCACCGGCAGCGAGCTTTACCGGCTCGACGACATTTTCGTCGTCGAGCTGTCCGTCGTTTACAAGGCCGTGGCCGGAGCTGACGATTACTTCCATCCCGCCCCGACCATCGGTGGCCAGGTGCGTGCCATCCTCGACGCCTCCCAAAGCCTCGACAACTTCATGACTCGCGGCACCCCGGAACACCCGGCGGACATCATTCGCAAGGCACGCATCGTGAAGCAGCCGGTGCGACGGTATTGATCGTCACCGACCATCAAGAACCACCCTCTTCTTGATCGTGTTTATCGCGTCTTCGATGCGCACCGAGACGCGGCGTAACACTTCGTCCTTGGTTGAAGCGGCTGTCTTTTTTGACCAAGCCAGGGCTGATTCAAGTGATTCGATGGAACGGACAGTTCCTATTTTTGCGAGCACTGCAGCAGGCGAGTCCAATAGTCCCGGATAAGTAGTGTCTCTTGCATGGTTCAGAATCGCCAAGGCCAGATCTTCATTCTCCTGTGATTTCCTCGTTCCAAGAACTTGAACAGCTCCAATCAAATAAAAAGCATGGAGTGAATCGTATGTATCATGCGGCCGCTTCAGAATGGCTCCGATCTCGTTCTTGATTGGAGAGATTTCCGTCTCTGAAAGGTCATCACGCAAAGCAATCGCAGACAATACTTGGGCAACGTCCGGTGACTTGTATTCAACGTGGTAGCGATGCAACATGGCAAAAAGGTAGGGTTTCAGGCCCTCTGTGCTTTTGATTTCATGCACACGCTTTGTTTCTGCCTCGCGCAACCGTTTGCGTTCTCGCTCAACCTCCTCTCTGCCGACTAGATCTGAATCCCAAGGCACCATGTCTGAAGGCTTCATCACAAGATTTTCGACTGCCTTCATTCTGGTCGCATCAAGTTCGGCTTTTGTGGCCGTTTGTGCCTCAAGAGGGCAGACTGGCAGCCATAAAAACAAAACCGCGATTGCCACCGTTATGCTGTGCTTCTTGATGATCTGAATGAAGTCCGGCAGATACTCCTTCGCCTTCTTCTCGCCCACGCCGCGAATCTTGAGTCCGGCCTCAATCGTCTTCGGCTTCAACCGCGTCATGAACTCCAGCGTCTGGTTGTTAAAGATGACGTAAGACGGCACGCCTTCCGATTCCGCCAATGCCGTGCGGTGACGTTTGAGCTTCTCGAACAACGCATCGTCGAAACCGAGTTCACGCGCGGCGATTTCTTCATTCATCGCCGTCTTACCCTTCGGCTTCGTCATCGGCGCATGCATCGAGGGCCAGCGCATCTTGACGTTCTGGCCTCCCTTCATTGCCGCGATTCCCTGTGCGGTGAGTGAGACAATGGGATATTCACCGCTGCTGGTCTCGATGAGGCCCAGCTTTTCCAGCTCGGCGAACAGCGGATGCAACGCCTGCGTGCCGACGTGTTTCAGCAGGCCGTAGGTGCTGAGTTGATCATGTCCGGCATCGACGATTTCCTTCGACTTGCCGCCGACGAGCATCTGGATGATGCGACCTTTGCCAAAGCGTCCTTCCCAGGTGCCATCCACATGCTTGGTGGACATGCGGGCGATGCCGCTGAGCGCCTGACGCAGCATCGTCACTTCTTCCGTCGTGCCTTCACGCGGCGGCTGCACACCTTCAGCCCGGCACACATCACAACTGCCGCAGGGCGTGCTCTCCGTTTCACCGAAATAGCGCAGGATCTGCTCCTGACGGCAGGCTTTGTCGTCGTAGCACAGCTCGATCATCGACTTGAGCTTCGAGCGGTCGCGACGGTCCTTTTCGCGCAACGCCTCCATGTCGATCTCAAGATCACGCGTCAGCACCTTCGGCTGCAACAGCCGCGTACCGCGAATGCGCTTCCCCGGAATGTCAAAGCGCTCGATGTAGCCGTTGCGCGCGAGATGGCTGAGCGCGGAGCCGATCGCCATGCTGTTCTTGGCTCCGGCACGATCCGTGATGTCATCAATCGAAGCCTGCACCTCGTGATTCGAGTCCGCCGCGTTCAGCAACGTCTGATAAACATTCCGAATGATCTCCACGCTCGGGTTGTTGCCGTCGATGAAGAACTCCTGCGTCTTCGTAT